>CAYUGP010000162.1:0-3555 GCA_964444315.1 uncultured Oscillospiraceae bacterium
TCTCAGCATCCTGCTTTTCAAGTTCTGCTCCCAGCTTTGCTATCTCGGCATCCTTCTTGCCGAGAACCTCCGAAAGGCTGTTCTTTACTTCGGCCTCTGCCAGCTGGACTGCCTGAGCAAGCTCCTTTTTATGCTGCCTTTCTATCCTGTCAAGGTCTTCCCTGTACTCATGATCCTTGATCTGTTTGACTATGGACTCATAGTCACTTTCGTCTATGGTGAACACCTCACCGCATTTGGGACATTTGATCTGATTCATTTTTTCTCTCCTGTCATCCGTCACATAGATACCATAACAGTTATCACCGGATTTTGCAAATTGTACAACAGCACATTTTTGATATATAATAATTTTCAAAAATGATAGAAAGGATAGAAACGCCATGAAATTCAACGAAAAAGAGATAGAGAATGCCTCCGTCACATTTCCAAACAAAGCGTTTCCAACTTCAGCCGTCATAAAATTCGACTCACCCATTTCGGCCAGGGAAAATGCCAGGAGAAACTACACCCACACTCAGGAATGGATAGTGTCGGGAAGGGATGTAACATGGTTCACTCCCCGCATAATACCCGACAACGTAGCCAGAGCATCCGTCATGGAAGCAAAAAGGTATACGGGTGAAGTCGGTGGGAAGGATATGTTCGGGATCGAATGGGAATATGTACCCTCCGCTCACGGCTCCATCGTAAGACCGGGGAATCCGACCCTGACCGATATCACCAAATGGAAAGAAGTAATCAAGTTCCCCGACGTTGACAGCTGGGACTAGGCGGGAAGCGCTGAGGAAAACCGGGAATACTTAAAAAACGCCGAAAAGTATCAGAACGTGTGCATCTTCACCGGTTACTTCGAAAGGCTCATCTCCTTCATGGATTTCGGGCCTGCAGCCTATGCCCTTCAGAACAGGAAGACACAAAAGTATGTCACGGAGCTCTTCGAAAAGCTCACGGATCTTTGGATAGACATAGTCGACCACTGCGCAAAGTACTACGGCAAAGGCTTCGAAGGATTCTGCGTACACGACGACTGGGGAGCCCAGCACTCGCCCTTCTTCAACGTAAAAGTCGTAAGAGAGATGATAGTGCCCCATATGAAGAGGCTCACAGATCACATACATTCACTGGGATACAACGCAGATCTCCACAGCTGCGGGAAACTGCTGGGCCTTGTAAAGTGCATAGAGGAAGCCGGCTGGGACGAATGGGACGGCATGGTCATAAACGACTTCCACGATGCTTACAACAATCTCACGGACCATCTCATCATGCGCATCACATGCGGAGACGAGAGCATAAACAAAATGGATGATGAAGAGATGAAAAAGACTGTTACGGAATTCATAGACGAATTCTGCCGCCGTGACAGGCCCATAATCCTCGGTAACCTGAGCACCACAAGACCGGAAGTCATCTTCGAGATCTACAGGCAGTCGAGGCAGAAATTGGGATGATGATACAAAGTCTTTTGTAATATCCTACAAATAAAAAACGTATTTACTATCATCTGATACAGTGCTAAAATATATTACAGAAGCAATATTGTCAGTTTAAGATGGTGTCAGAAGATACGGTCTTAGATACCGAAGTAATAAATGGAGGTAAAGGTATGAAGAGTTATGAAGTATTCCTCGAGGAAGTTAATCCTTGCGGAGGTGAAGACAACCTGTCAAAGAGAGAATTCATCGAAGTGGAAGCTGAAGATCCCGAAACATATGTAAAAGAGAACGGAAGATTCCCGATCCAGGAGATCGACGTAAACGATAAGGGAGAAACAGTCATCCACACAGGTGACGGACACGGCTACTTTATCAGATATACTTTCACCGAAGTATAGGAGTATAAGGAAAAAAGTATTTGAAGGGGGACCGCATTGCGGTCCCCTATTTCATTTCGTAAGGTCCTTTACGACCTCTCCTGCTATTATGAGCCCCATGGCTCCCGGAACGAAAGCATTGCTCCCCGGAGCCGGACGGCTTCCCTTGAGCTCCGCATCCTCTCCGTACTCGGGCTTTAGCGGAGTCTCTTTCGAGTAGACTACCTTGAGCGTCGTTATTCCTTCATCCTTCAGCTTCTTCCTCATGACCTTTGCAAGCGGACAGACAGAGGTCTTCGAAATGTCCGACACCTCCAGCATGGAAGCTTCCAGCTTGTTGCCCGCACCCATGGCGGAGATGACAGGAACACCGGCTTCCTTTGCACACTTTATGAGCTCGACTTTGCCGGATACCGTATCTATGGCATCCACGACGTAATCGTAGGAAGAAAAATCGAATCCATCTTTTGTTTCCGGAAGGAAGAACGTCCTGTGGGTCCTTACCGTGCAGTCCGGGTTTATGTCCAGGATCCTTTCCTTTGCAACTTCGACTTTGGGCCTTCCGACGGTGCTCTGCGTGGCTATGATCTGCCTGTTAAGGTTCGTTATATCCACAGTGTCACTGTCTATGAGGTCAAAAGCCCCTATTCCGGACCTTGCCAGAGCTTCGACCGCATAGCCGCCCACGCCCCCTATACCGAATACGGCGACTCTGGACCTTTTAAGTTTTTCCATGGCCTCTTCACCGAAAAGAAGCTTCGTTCTTTGAAATATGTCTTTCATGATAAAAGCAGTATACCATAAATAGCCCGTTGGCCTAAAGTTTCTTTCTTCACCCATCCAAAAGAGCTGCGATTGATGATATAATTATTCTACATTCGTATATCTTTCCACAAGAGAGGTTTCTATGGACATTTCCATCAAAGATCATTTAAAGCTGTCAGTCGGCAAAGGAGAAAACAATTTCACCATGAGCCGAGGCAGTTTTTCTTACAAGCAAAAGACCCAAAAGCGCTCCGCACTTTCAAAGACGGGCGAGAGGAAGACTGAAGGCGGATACATCCTTGAGTTCAAGGATCAAAGATCCGGAGAGAAACACTATCTCTCAGTCACCGATAAAGAAGGACTCACAAGGATAAGCTACTGTGATGAAAACGGAGCCGATATATCGGGGAAAGGAGTCGACCGCTTCTGGGTGACTATCCCTGCCGCAGAAGGAGAATCGATCTACGGCTGCGGCGAGACCTATTCGAAATTCGACCTCAAAGGTGAAAGGGTCAGGATCTTCGTGGCAGAACATCAGAACGCCAGGAGAATAGGAGACAAGCTCATAAGGGAGACCCTCATAGGCAAAAGACCTAATTTTTCACTTCCTTTCAGAAATTACGAATCCTACTGCGTAGCTCCCACTTATGTATCGAGCAAAAAGTACTTCGTGCATCTGGATATATCTACTTTTGCCGTATTCGATTTCAAGAACCCGGGAACGACCCTGCTCTATACACAGGAAGCCCCAATCATATATATCAAGCAGTGCCAAAGCTTTGAGGAGATCTCCGAAGAGATCACCAGGATGGGCGGCCGCGGATGGCAGCTCCCGGACTGGATCTACGACGGAGCCATCTTCGCCGTGCAGGGCGGCTGCAATAAGGTGAATGAAAAGATAAAGACAGCACTGGATGCAGGAGCAAAGGTAGCAGGCATCTGGTCCCAGGACTGGTGCGGCTGCAGAGTCACAG
>CAYUGP010000163.1:0-3545 GCA_964444315.1 uncultured Oscillospiraceae bacterium
GGAAAGGCATATCCTCTATGGGGTTGACTCTGGAGATAACGCCCTTGTTTCCGTGACGTCCTGCCATCTTGTCTCCGACCTGGATCTTTCTCTTTGTGGCAACATATACTCTTACGAGCTTGTTGACTCCCGGAGAAAGTTCATCGCCGTTCTCTCTGGTGAATACTTTGATGTCTACTACGATACCGGTCTCACCGTGGGGAACACGCAGGGATGTATCGCGGACTTCTCTGGCCTTCTCTCCGAATATAGCGCGGAGGAGCCTCTCTTCCGGAGTGAGTTCCGTCTCACCCTTGGGAGTGACTTTTCCGACCAGTATATCCGTGGAATCGACTTCTGCGCCTATCCTTATGATACCTTCTTCGTCCAGATCTTTAAGAGCATCCTCGCTTACGTTGGGGATATCTCTCGTGATCTCTTCGGGACCGAGCTTAGTATCTCTTGATTCTGATTCATACTCCTCGATGTGGACCGATGTGAGGACATCATCCATGATGAGTCTTTCGTTGAGTATGATAGCGTCCTCGTAGTTGTAACCCTCCCAGGTCATGAATCCTATGAGTAGGTTCTTTCCGAGAGAGATCTCACCGAGATCCGTGCAGGGACCGTCTGCGATGACTTCGCCCTTCTCGATCTTCTCTCCATGGGAGACTATGGGCTTCTGGTTCATGCATGTGCCCTGGTTGGAGCGCTTGAACTTAAGGAGCTTGTATTCGTCTTTTCCGCCGTCTTCAGTGCGGATGACTATCCTCGTGGCATCTACGAACTCTACGACGCCGGCATTCTTTGCAAGAACGCAAACACCTGAGTCTCTGGCTGCGTCATACTCTACTCCCGTTCCTACGAAAGGAGCTTCGGATACGAGCAGCGGAACTGCCTGACGCTGCATGTTGGATCCCATGAGAGCACGGTTTGCGTCGTCGTTTTCAAGGAAGGGTATCATTGCCGTGGCAATGGATACTACCTGCCTCGGAGAAACGTCCATGTAATCGACTGCTTCTCTTGGGTAAAGGTCGATCTCGCCCAGTTCTCCTCTGGCGAGGACCTTCTGATTGATGAATCTGCCTTCTTCATCAAGAGGTTCGTTTGCCTGAGCTATGATGAGGTGTTCTTCCTCGTCGGCTACCAGGTAATCGATATCCTTTGTGACGATGCCTTCAGGCTTGATGACTCTTCTGTACGGAGTTTCGATGAATCCGTACTTGTTGATGACACCGTAAGTCGTAAGGGATCCGATAAGTCCGATGTTAGGACCTTCAGGAGTCTCGATCGGGCACATACGTCCGTAATGGGAGTGGTGAACGTCTCTGACTTCGAATCCGGCTCTTTCTCTTGAGAGTCCGCCGGGACCGAGAGCTGAAAGTCTTCTCTTGTGGGTCAGCTCTGCCAGAGGGTTGGTCTGGTCCATGAACTGGGACAGCTGGGAAGATCCGAAGAATTCCTTGATGGCAGCGGTCACAGGCCTGATATTGATCAGGTTCTGAGGCGTGGTTGCCTCTGTATCCTGAATGGTCATCCTCTCTTTGACGACTCTTTCCATTCTTGCAAGACCGATCCTGAACTGGTTCTGGAGAAGCTCTCCGACCGTTCTGAGTCTTCTGTTGCCCAGATGGTCGATGTCATCCGTCTGCCCTATACCTTCGGTCAGTCCGAAGTAGTAGCTTACGGATGCGATGATATCGTCGAATATGATGTGCTTTGGCGAAAGCACGTTCTTATGCGCGTAGAGGAATTCTGCAAACTTCTTGTTCTCTTCCTCTTTTCTTTCCTTCGACATCTTCTTGGGAAGAGGATTCGCTTCGAAATATTCTTCCTTCAGCGCCTTGAATGCGGGGAAGAAAACAGTGTCCGGAAGCCTGTAGTCTTCGGGATCGAAGTCCACGTAAAGGCTCAGGTCAACGAAGTTGTTTCCTATGACCTTGACGGCTTTGCCTTCCGTCACCTTGCTCTCTACGAACACGTATTCGACTCCGGAGTTCTGTATCACCAGAGCCTGTTCCCTGCTCATAGTCTGTCCCTTTTCGCCGATGATCTCACCGGTGTTCGGGTCGACTACATCCTCGGCCAGAACGCAGCCGTTCACACGGTCGCGGAGTCCGAGTTTCTTGTTGTATTTGAAACGACCGACCTTGGCGAGATCGTAACGCTTTGCATCAAAGAACAGCGCTTCGATAAGATCGTAAGAGCTTTCAAAGGTCGCGGGTTCGCCCGGTCTTAATTTTCTGTATATTTCTCTGAGTCCTTCGTCGAAATTGTGCGACGGATCTTTGGCAAGAGTCAGGGCCAGACGGTCATCGTCACCGAAGACCTTCAGTATCTCTTCATTGGTGCCTTCGTAGAATTCGGAAGCTACGCCGGTCTTGTACTCGCCGTATCTTCTTACCTTCTTGCGGAGATCTTCCTCGCTTGCACCCGGATTCTTGCGTTTCTCAGAATCGACTTTCTCATCGACGCCCCTGTAGGAAAGAGCTCTGATAAGAGCGGTGATGGGGAGCTTCCTCGTTCTGTCCACACGGACGGAGAGGGAAAGTCCGGCGTCGGTTTCATACTCAAGCCATGCCCCGCGGTTCGGGATGATCGTGGATGCAAAAAGTTTGGTATTGGATTTGTCTACGCTGACGTCGAAATACGGTCCCGGAGAACGGACGAGCTGAGTGACTACGGCTCTTTCCGCTCCGTTGTAGATAAAGGTACCCTTTTCGGTCATCACGGGGAAATCGCCCATGAAGACTTCCTGTTCCTTTACTTCTCCGGTCTCCTGATTGATGAGACGTACACGGACCTTGAGCGGAGCTGCATATGTGGCATCTCTTTCTTTGCACTCTTCCTGGCTGTATTTAGTCTCACTGGAAATGGAATGGTCCACAAATTCTAAAGCAAGATTGTCAGCATAATCTCTGATGGGGCTGATGTCTTCGAAGACTTCTGCAAGACCTTCATTGATGAACCAGTCATAGGAATCCCTCTGGATCGCGATGAGGTTCGGCATCGGCAGTACGGCATCGATCTTTGAGAAGGTCTGACGTTCCTTCTTGCCTACTTTTATGGGATGAGGCATTAAAAATTCCTCCTTAAAATCTCTAATCTGATTGAAAAACTAACGATTCTCGGCGTTTTTAGGCAGGTGCCGAAAATCCTGTTCCAAAGAAAAGCACTAAAAGGGTTACCCTTAGGGGGCAACCCTTTTAGTATAAAATTGTGTGTAAACTACTTGAGTTCTACCTTTGCGCCGACTTCTTCGAGAGCTGCCTTGATCTGGTTAGCTTCTTCCTGTCCGCAACCTTCCTTAACAGCCTTAGGTGCTGCGTCTACGAGGTCCTTAGCTTCCTTGAGGCCGAGTCCTGTGAGTTCACGAACGACCTTGATGACCTTGATCTTTTCTGCGCCAACTTCAGCAAGAACAACATCCCAGCTGTCCTTTGTTTCTGCTTCTGCTGCTGCTCCTGCTGCTGCTACTGCTACAGGTGCTGCTGCGGATACTCCGAATTCCTCTTCGCAAGCCTTTACGAGCTCGTTGAGCTCGAGAACTGTCATTCCCTTTATGG
>CAYUGP010000164.1:0-3531 GCA_964444315.1 uncultured Oscillospiraceae bacterium
CTAATTTACTGAAAGGTATTGTTCTTTTATCTAAATTTTTATTGTTCACTTTTACACCTATAACCTTATTAACAAGGCGAGCATAAAGCTCGCCTTGTTAAACGTAACATATCCTAGAGACTATTGTGCCGCTTTCTTTGCAGCTCTTTCTGCTCTGTATCTGTCGATCTCTCTCTCATCTACTTTGTAGAACAGCATGATGAGTGCAGAGAGTGCAGCCAGGATAGCCGGGCCACCGACAAAGAGAAGAACGATCTTCTTTTCCATTGCTGCATCAACAGGAACTCCGTTCTGATATCCGATTGCTGCAAGACCGAAGGATGCGATCGTTGTGGAAGCAGCGAATCCGAGACGAATGGTCGTTCCGCCGATAGCTGTCAGAATACCACGCTTCGGGTCAAGACCCTTCATTTCGTTGTAGTCTGCAATGTCAAGCGGGAATCCGTACATAACAACGTTGGTTACGCAGCCGACAACGGACATGAGGATACGTACAGCATAGAATACTGCAACGCTTGTTCCGAAAATGCCGAGTACTACGTAGCATACTGCGTATACGCCGTGTGCCAGGATGTGAGATGCCTTCTTTGTGAGGAACTTTGTGAGAGACGGTACCAGGAAGGAACCGAGAAGGCTGATCAGGGACTGTACCATCAGGATCTTTGCAGAGATGTTAGGATTCTTGAGTACGTATGTGCAGTAGTAAACGAGCAGTGTGTTGAAGAATCCTGCTTCAGCAGATGCAAGTGTCTGAGAAATGAAGTACGGGATCATCGGACCAGACAGGTTCTTGAGGATCTCGATAAGTCCGACGTTCTTCTGCTTCTGGCCTGCCATAGCATCCTTGGATACTGCATTTTCAGGTCCGTCATACTTCTTTGCGACATTGAACATGATAACGGCGCAAATGATGATGACTGCTCCGAAGATGAGGCAGATGCCCATGAATCTGTTGGATTCGCCGAATTTAGCGGATGCCCATGCAAGAAGTCCTGCGGAGATGAGTCCCCAGAGGAGTGACGGGGTCGCGCCTGCGGCAGCAGACATAACGTTGAGCCAGTTGATGTCCTGAGATGTCTTACCCATCTTTGCGGGCAGTGTTCTCAGAGCTGTCCAGTATACGTTGTAAGCGAGCATCAGAACTGCTTCAAGAACGAATACTACGATAGCTGCTGTAGCCTGGTTCTTGATACCGAAGTCCATGAATGCAAGCGGGAAAGAAATACCCATTACGATACCCATAATGAGGTTCCATCCCCTGTAACGACCGCTCTTCAGAGCGATACCGTCGATAAAGAATCCGGAAAGAACCATTCCGATAAGCTTCCACCACTGAACTGCGGAGTATGCTGTAGCGGCAATAGTTGTATCCAGATGCAGACACTCTGTCATGAATGCCATCAGATAGTAGCCGGTAATTACGAGAACCCAGCCACAGGGGAACATTCCGCCCAGGAAGTATCCGGCAAGAGCGCCAGGACTAAGGGTCAGCTTGTTCTCAACTTTTTTTTCTTCGCTCATGTTTTTCCTCCATTGATAAAAACACTAAATATATAATTACTTATATGATCCCTTTCGGGAAAATACCGATATTACAATGTCAGCAGCATCGTCATAAAGACGTTGGTGAACATTGCCTTCATCTGATCGTTAGGGAGATTCGTGAACATCTCCTTGATCTCATTGAATCCTTCCGGATACCTTGAAAAATCTTTTTCTTCCATGTCCGTTCTCCTTAACTAAAACTTGTAATTTCTTACGAACTCTGTGACTGCAAGAAGATTCTCTCTTGAAGCATCGCTCGGATAGGACAGGATCTTGTCCTGAGACATGACGTATCCCTTGGGGCCGATCTCGTTGAGCAGTTTCTTCGCATAATCGATACACTCTTCCTTGGTTCCCGGTCCGAGAAGCGTTATGGGCATACCGCCTGCAAGAGCGATATTCGGAAGCTGTCTGTGGATGTCGAAGAAGTCTCCGTTCTCAACGTGGATACAGATGTGACCTGCGGGGATATCTTTGAAGTAATCGAGGAATCTCGTGAAATCTCCCTGAATGAACAAGTACTCCGTCTTCCCTGCTTCGCATACAGCTTCAAGACCTGCCTTGAATGTGGGCCAGTACATCTGCTCCCACTGCGGGATGGAAAGAAGCGTGTAGCTGAGGCATCCGCCCTGTACGTCGAATGCGAATCCTGCATCTTCTCCGGGATTGTTCTTTACGTTGTTGATAGCCGGCCATATCTCCATGTTGTTGTACATTTCGATGACTGCCATCATCTTGTCCTTGTACCTTCTCTGGTCGATACCGGTCTGTTTGATACCGCGAAGGTTACTTGTGAACTTTTCGTGGCTGGATCCCTGAAGACCGTATTTGCTCACGGGCGGAACACCGTATTCATTGGTGACCATGGCGTTCATCTTCTGACCGAATGCCATGAACTCGTTGAACTGGTTCACGACCTTCTGCATCTGCTCATGTGTGGAATGAGTGAGTTCCGGGAATCTCCTCGGGAAGACCTTTGACCACATATATTTGGTCGGATCTGCAAGAAGCTCATCCCATTCGTCGTCCTGCATGAGCTGCATGTCATGAACGTTCAGAGCGCCGTGTTCGTCATCGATGATGTACCTGTCACCCAAGGGTGCCCATCCTTCGATCATCTTGAATCCGTTTCTGGTACCGACATCACGGAGCAGGTCGAAGTTGAATCTTTCCTGATGCTGTCTGACCACGTCTTCCATCTTGGCATAATCGTAATAGGCTTCGCTGAGCTTGTAGCCTGCATCGCCGATCTTCCAAGTGAAAGTATTGGAGATCTGGGGCATGACATCGGGGACTTCTACTCCCTTAGTTGCCTGGCGGAACCATTTGATGCGCTGTGCCATTAGATTTTTTGCACTTTCTGCGTCCAATTTCTCTACCTCCTACTTTTGATGTGAGTCCTTATGAATAAATGCATAAAGACTCATATATTTTTCTGTATTTATACTATTCTCTGTGTGAAAAAAATAAAAATTGATATTTTTACTTAATCCATAAGTTTTACTAATAATGTGTTATAATAAATATACAAATAGCAGCTGAAATGGTATTAATTAACTGGATATTAGTTACCATACGCCAAAGCCTTTTTATAAACATATAATTTTCTCTTATATCATGAACAGCGATCAACTCATAAAATTCAAAGCTCTGGCTGAGCACAATACACTCACGGAGGCTGCGGAATCCCTGTATATTACGCAGTCTGCCCTTTCTCAGTCCATTAAAAAGCTCGAAGAAGAACTGGGATGTAAACTTTTCACCCGTCAGCAAGGCCGCCTTATCATCAATGCTGATGGACTGAAGCTGCTTAAATATGCGAATTCCGTATTCAGCATGATGAACAAAGCGGAAGAAGATTTTAAATCTTCCAATATAATAAACATCGCTTCGATCAACGTATGCGCCGCTTTCATGCTCAAGACCATGCACAAAGAAGAGATACTAAACATCAGACTTAAGGAAGTTGAAGAAAAGGATATGCCG
>CAYUGP010000165.1:0-3524 GCA_964444315.1 uncultured Oscillospiraceae bacterium
AGTAAACTGCCTTACTCACGACTAAAGTCACGAGTGTGCGGCAGTGTTTTATCAACGGACACATGAATACGAGCATGATCAGCAGTATCACGTTGAACATGAAAAAGCTGAGGGCGGGGGACCCCGGTGCACTGAATTTTGATGCGACTGCCGCTCCTATTTCTCCGACCGGGACGATCGTGCTTACTATAGTCCCTATGACGAAGCCTGCTGCGAACTGTACAGCTATGCTTTTGATGTCGGCCGGCATCATAAAGTATCCGACTGCAGTCAGAACAGCAGACAGCAGAAGTGACATGAGCAATGTCTGTATCAGACTGGTTTTCTTATCTATGACATTTATCCTATTTGTATTCCGCGTCGTGCTCTTTGCAGACTTCTTCCCAGGTCTTTTCTCTTGCAAGGGCTGCTGCAAAGCGTTCCATTATGACAGGAACGTTGATGTTCTGCGGGCAGATTTCCGTGCACTGGCCGCAGGATACGCAGGCTGACGGACCTTTGTCTTCGCCCAGGCTGTCCATATATGTTCTGACGGTAAAGTCGTCCTGCGTCAGGAACGCATTGTACTGAGCTATGATACCCGGGATGTCGAGCTCCATGGGGCATCCGTCACAGCAGTATCTGCACTTGGTGCAGGGTACGGATCTTTTCAGATTCTCTGCGATCTCAAGGAGCAGATCGAATTCGCTCTGGGAAAGGGGTTTTCCCTCGTTCATGGTCCTGAGGTTTTCTTCGGTCTGCGCTATATTGCTCATTCCTGAAAGCTGGACGCATACATTGGGAAGGCTCTGCACCCATCTGATGGCCCATTCGGCGTCGCTGGCTTCGGGCCTTAAGGCTCTCAGTTTTCCTGTGAGTGCTTCCGGGAGCGCCGCAAGTCTTCCGCCCCTTATTCCTTCCATGACCCATACCGGTATTCCCGCTTCGGTAAGAAAATCATATTTTTCCTTTGCGTCCTGAAGCGTCCAGTCGAGATAGTTGAGCTGTATCTGGCAGAATTCGAAGACGCCCGGGTGCCTTTCTACAAAAGCCTTGAGGTTTTCATACTGCGCGTGGCACGAAAAACCGAGATGCTTTATCCTTCCGAGTTCTTTCTGCTTGATAAGATAGGGTATTATGCCTATCTCCGGGTCTTCAAAGACCGGAAGAGTCCTTTCGGACACGTTGTGGCAGAGGTAGAAATCGAAATACTCGACGCCGCACTTCTCCAGCTGCTTTTCGAATATCTCCGAAGGCTTAGGGTTGTCTTCAGCTCCGACTTTGTACTGGAAAGCCGGGAATTTGCTCGCAAGATAGTAGCTGTCTCTCGGATATTTTTTAAGGGTCTTGCCTGTCACTATCTCCGACATTCCCTCGTGATAGGGCCAGGCTGTATCAAAGTAGTTCACACCGCCTTTTATGGCTATGTCGAACATCTTTGCCACCTGATCTTCATCTATGGTCTTTCCGTCCTCCAGAAGGGGGAAGCGCATACATCCGAATCCCAGTGCGGAAATCTCCAGGTCCTGAAACTTGTTGTATTTCATCTTAAGCCTCCTATATATACTTCCTATACTTTTTTTTACAGTATAGCACAGGGCGGGCGTCAGTGGCAAAGGCAGTGCTGCAGCAGATATGGTATAATCAAAAAAAGATCCTGTAAGATATATGTGTTACGGACCTCTTCATAAAAGAGAGGTATCCCGGAGGGAAAGGATCGTTGATCATGAAAACATATGAATTAGGAGATAAGGACTCCGGTATCGTTCTGATCCAGCCTGCAGGCGGTCACGAACTCGAGGGTTTAAAAGGGGAGTTTGAGGCTATAGCAAGCAGTGGCGGCAGAAGTTTCCGCCTTATAGCGGCAGAGATCGAAGACTGGAACAGAGATCTTTCACCGTGGGAGGCTCCTGCGGTGTTCGGGAAAGAGAACTTCGGAAGCGGAGCAAAGGAAACGCTTGAAAGTCTGCTCGGTATGTGCACCGACAAGAGCAAGACTTACTGTATCGGGGGTTATTCGCTCGCAGGCCTGTTTGCCCTGTGGGCAGCGTATCAGACGGACGTTTTCAGCGGCATTGCAGCCGCTTCTCCGTCCATGTGGTTCCCGGGCTTTACCGAATATATGGAAAAGAGCGATATAAAGGCGGGCACGGTTTATCTCAGTCTCGGAGACAGAGAGGAAAAGACACGGAATCCGGTTATGGCCACCGTCGGCGACAGGATTCGCCGGGCATATGACCTGCTGGACAGCCGCGGCCTTTGCTGCATCCTTGAATGGAACGAGGGAAATCACTTCAAAGATCCGGACCTTCGGATGGCAAAGGCTTTTTCGTGGCTGCTGAGCAGCATAAGTGCAGATGACGTAGATACGCAAAATAACGCTGGAGTGGTAAACGATCCAGTTTAATGCGCTGTGATACGAAACAGGACTGAGGTACTTCTCAGTCCTGTTTTTCATACTCCTCCAGCTTCAGTATGTATTTGGAGACATGTTCGTTTGGTTAACAGAAGCCATGGATTTTTGCTTAAGGGAGGTTGTATATGACGAAGTTCATGTATGCTGCCTCTCTTTTTTTTGTTAAACTGTACTAGAAAGCGATGATTAAAATATATGCGGAAGGCTACAAATGAATTACACAGTTATAGATAAAGAGAAATATTACAGAAAAGGGGTATACCGTCACTTCACTCAGGACTGCAAATGTTCCACGTCAATGACTGCGAGGATAGACGTGACGGATCTGGTTTCTTTCTCCAAAGAAACGGGAACCAAACTGTATATCAACTTCCTGTATATACTGTCGAAGGTCCTCAATTCCCGTGAGGATTACAGGATGGGCTATCTTTGGGAAACGGATGAACTGATCTGCTACGATGTGATCAATCCCACGCAATACGTTTTTCATGAGGACACGCAGACCTGCAGCCCGGTATACACAAAATACGATGAAGACTATGCAAAATTTTATGTGGGCGCCCTTCAGGATCTGGAAGAGGCAAAGAAGACAAGGGACTACATGCTGGATATGGAGAATCATCCGAACTGGTTCGACGCGTCATATATATCTTGGCTGTCCTATGACTCCATAAACATAGAGCTGCCTGACGGATATCTGTTCTTTGCACCCATAGTCAACTGGGGAAAATACAGGGAAGAAAACGGAAGGCTGATGATGCCGGTGAGCGTGCGCCTCAATCACGCTGTTGCAGACGGATTTCTGCTGGCGAACGTATTCCGCCTGCTTGAAAAGGAGATCGGAAGCTTCATTGAAAGAAGGTGTCCGGAACTATGATCGTGCACCCTCTGCCTCCGATCTATGATGAAAACTCCGAGATACTAATACTCGGCAGCTTTCCTTCGGTAAAGTCAAGAGAGGAGGGCTTTTTCTACGCACATCCTCAGAACCGCTTCTGGAAAGCCACGGCGGCGGTTTTCGGCAGGGAGGTACCCGGGACTGTCGAAGAGAAGAAGGCTTTTCTTCTCGAGAATCACATAGCTCTCTGGGACGTGATAGGCTCCTGCGATATCGAAGGGTCTTCGGACT
>CAYUGP010000166.1:0-3450 GCA_964444315.1 uncultured Oscillospiraceae bacterium
ACCCGTGGCACAGGGCAACTTCCGCTTAGTGCTGCTGCGTTCCCACCCTGACACGGTTCACGACATGCCTTTGCACGGAGACCCGGCAGGTGCTTAAAAAACCGGCGCCGTTATAATACTATATCCATACTTTTTTCTCAATATAAAAGTCCCGCACCAATGAGTGTGCGGGACCTGCAAAGCGAAAAGATGATATCAGCTTTCGCCGAGCATGCGGATAAGTCCGGGAAGCTCAAGCTCGAATCTGACGCCGTAAAAATGTTCATCGTCGCCCTGAGCTTTTCTCACGCATTCGAGAGTGAAGTCAGCAGCTATCCTTGCAGCATCGTTTATGCTCTTACCCTTCATCAGAGCGCCGACGAAACAGCTGGAATATACGTCTCCGGTCCCATGCCTGTCCTCGGGCAGCTTTTCGTGCTCGTAATAGTAAACTCCTTCCGGGCCCGTGACTTCAACGCCTGTAAACCCTTCTCTCTTAGATGCTCCTGTAAGGACTATATGTGCGCCTTTTTTCAGGGTCATTTCCTTTCCCGTTTCTCCGAAAAGGAAGTCGTATTCTGTCTGGTTTGGAAGCAGAATGTCTGCCTCTGCGCAGAGCTTTCTCATCGCCTTTACGTAATCCATGTCAAAAGCAGGATAAAGATGTCCGTTATCTGCCATGGCCGGATCGACGACAAGAAGAGGTCTTTCGCTGAAACTATGATAAAAATCAAGGATATAGTCTATCTGATCCTCGCTTCCAAGATATCCGGTATAGATCGCATCAAAGCCTATACCTTCCTTTTTCCAGTGAGCGAATATGGCAGGAAAATCTCCGGAAAGATCCCTTACCGTATAGCCTGTGAAACCTGCCGTATGGGTGGAAAGCACCGCTGAAGGAAGAATAGCGCATTCAGACCCGCAGGCTGAAATGATAGGGAGTGCTACTGTCGTCGAGCACTGTCCCACACAGGAAATGTCCTGTATTGATAAAACTCTTTTGTAACTCATTTTATTGTAACCCGAATATAAGTTCCTCTGCAGGCCTAGATGTATCAGCCTGGCTGTAATATGTTTCTACGTACATGTAAGATGGGATCTCATCGTCTCCGTTGTTTATGCTTCCCAGGCTGACCACATTGTCTGCCGGTATCATGCATACCGCTCCCTCTCTCATGAATATGTTCCTGGGCGTATAATCCCTTACGAAACCTGACGGTCTGTCATGCAGATCATGAAGGTTGCAGGCAACTGCCATACCTCCTTTTGCAAAGGTCCTGACAGTCTTTTCCCAACCGCTTTCTCTTATGACAAAATTCTCGCAGACTATGCCGAAGGCATCTTTATGTCCGACCATCTCCACCGCTTCGGTATTGACGTCTATATTGGAATCATCAACGCTGAAGTCCATCTCCGCCGCAATGCCGTATGCCGCTCCTCCGGATTTGACGTTGACGGTAGCTTCTGAATTTTTGAAAAGTATGCTCTGATCGGAATAGATCCCGTAAGCCATGAAGTGGTGTTCACAGTCCATGGTGATGTCGACTTTGGAATTGTCCACCTCACCTTCTCCGACACTGATACCGATGAAATTGCTGGCATAGATATCGCTGCCTTTTCTTACTGAAGCCTTGTATGCAAAGCTGCTGTTTGTAAGATAAAACGGGCCGCCCGTATTGATGCCGGCAGCTCCGGCTGTCCTGCCGCAGATATCCTGATCGGCATCATAATCGATGGTGATACTTGAATCTTCGATATTGACGGACAATGGCGCATGGATCACGTTCCTGTTTGATATCCCCATCCCTACGCTGGGCGCATGTGCTTTGATCTTTATATCAGCACCTTCTACGAACAGATTACCCTTTGAATATATGGCTGCCCCGTATACTTCGAGGTCAAGTTTTTTCCCTTGGGAGATCTTTATATTCTCTGCATAGAGACCGTCAGAGAAATATGGCCTTGACTGTTTCACGGTGATGTCGATGTCGACCATCAGGTCGCCGATGATCCTTACTGCATTCGTTCCGTTGGTAATCTCCAAAGAACCGTCTCCTATGAAGTTGACCAGAGGTGTTCCGTTATCCGTTCCCGTAAAACAGAAATCAATAGCTATACCGCCTGCATTGTATGCCTCATCATAATAATTGTTGATAATACGGTTCGTCCCGACGAAAGTCACGTTATATTCCGCCGCCGGATCGGGGTGATTCACTTCAAGAGCAAAGGCAACATTCGAAGCTATAGCCAGATCACAGGAAACGAAGGTATTGTCGAAATCTACGTTGCTGATGGTTATATCTTTTCCGTTGCTGTCGAACATGACCGTGCCGCTTCCCAGCTTATGTTTCCTGTCTATTTTTACTTTAGACAGATCAAAAGTCTCTCCAGGCTCAACGGCATACTCGCCTACGAAGAATACAGGCTTGTCGATCTCACCGTTGTTTTTGGAAAGGACCGCACGCTCAGACTCAAGCACAGTTCCGTCTTTAGCCGTGATCACGCAGTAGAACTGCATGTCCTCACCCATCCTCTGTGTGGAAGGGACGACCAGTTTGCTTGTCTTTGCAGTGACGCCTTCAAGTTCAAAGACGTTTCCGGCCTGATCTATGAGAATCCACTGGTAAGACTCAACTGCACGGGGCTTGCTGACCTTGACAGAGAAAGACGCTCCGTCCGGATAACTGACCTCAGCGTTCTGAGGCTGCGATGTGATCTCCAGGCCTTCGGAATCCGATCCGCAGGATGACAGGATCAGAACCAGCATCATGACAATGCATATTATCAAAATCCTTTTCTTCATTTAATACCTCCGTAAACAGGTGTATTATATTATATATCTGCGGTACTTTTATACATTATTTTAAAAACAATACCGTTATTTTGAAGCTCACGGCGCTTAAGCCTTAAAAGGCTTTGAAGCGGGGGATTCCTGCTTCATGGTCCACTGCGACAGCCTCTAAAAAAGAGTATGTCGTCTTACACGGACTCTACAGGCTTTAGTTCCCGTGCTCCCCACGGTACATTAGGTGCTCGTATCTACACAGTAGATATGAGCATCATTGTTTTATTCAATATGTTTACTGCAGCGTTGACGTCTCTGTCATGGGATATACCGCATACAGGACATACCCAGCTTCGAACAGATAAGTCTTTGACTTCGATGTTCTTGTATCCGCAGCAGCTGCAGATCTGGCTGGATGCATAGAATGCAGGCACAGACACTATCTCGCATCCGTATTCCAAAGACTTGTATTTGAGCATGCTGAAGAATCTGCTCCATGATACGTCTGAAATAGACTTTGAAAGATGATGGTTTCTTATCATGCCCTTCACATTAAGTGACTCTATACCTATGACTTGGTTCTCGCTCACAAGACGAGTCGATTCTTTATGAAGAAAGTCTGTTCTGACGTCATATATCTTTTCGTGTACCTTGGCTACCTTTAAACGCTGCTTTTCATAGTTTTT
>CAYUGP010000167.1:0-3427 GCA_964444315.1 uncultured Oscillospiraceae bacterium
AACTTGCCTCTTTCGTAGCTCTCAGATTCATGTACTATCATGGAGAAGGCATCTACTATCTCCTTGTTGAGGAGTATATCCAGCTTCACGAGGTTGCTCTTCTCGTAGTGGTCGAATTCGTAGTCCAAAGACCCGTAGCCCCTGGTCTTCGATTTGAGAGCGTCGAAGAAGTCGTAGATGACTTCGTTAAGTGGGAGCATATAGTGGAGGCCTACGCGGTCTGCGGTTATGTACTCCATCTGCTCCATTACTCCTCTTCTGTTCTTGCAGAGCTCCATTATGGAGCCCACATAGTCCTTGGGCACCATTATGGTGGCCTTTACCATGGGCTCTTCTATGTGGTCGAACTTAGTCGGATCGGGCAGATTGCTCGGGTTTTCTATGAAGTATTCCGATCCGTCGTGATTCACTATCTTGTATATGACGGAAGGAGCCGTGGTTATGATCTCAAGGTCGAACTCCCTTTCAAGCCTCTCGACTATGATCTCCATGTGAAGGAGACCGAGGAATCCGCACCTGAAGCCGTATCCGAGGGCCTGTGATGTCTCAGGTTCAAAGGTCAGGGCCGCATCGTTTACCTGGAGCTTTTCAAGGCAGTCCTTGACGTTTTCGTATTTTTCATCGGGAGTCGGATATATACCGCAGTAGACCATGGGCTGGACCTTCTTGTAGCCAGGCAGGTGCTCCTTGCAGGGATTGGAAGCAAGGGTTATGGTATCGCCTACTCTGGCGTCTTTTACCTGCTTGATGCTGGCGCAGATGTATCCTACGGATCCTGCAGAAAGCTCAGCCACCGGAGTCTGGTAAGGAGCGTTGACTCCTACCTCTGTGACTTCATATTTCTTTCCCGTGTTCATCAGAAGTATGGTATCTCCCTGTTTGACGCTTCCGTCGAAGATCCGGGTATATATGACCACTCCCTTGTAATTGTCGTAATATGAGTCGAAAATGAGGGCTTTAAGAGGCGCATCCGGGTCTCCTTTTGGAGCCGGCACCTTTTCGACTATAGCTTCCAGGACCTGGTCTATGTTGATGCCTTCTTTGGCTGATATGAGCGGAGCATCTGATGCGTCCAGCCCTATGATATCCTCTATCTCTTCCTTGACCTCATCGGGATGAGCCGATGCCAGGTCTATCTTGTTGAGGACCGGCACTATCTCAAGGTCTTCATCAAGAGCAAGGTATACGTTTGCCAGGGTCTGGGCTTCGACTCCCTGGGTCGAGTCGACAACAAGAACAGCGCCTTCGCATGCTGCAAGGCTCCTCGATACTTCGTAGTTGAAGTCCACATGGCCCGGAGTGTCTATGAGATTGAAAATGTATTCGTTGCCGTCTTTGGCATTGTAGACAAGCCTCGTGGTCTGAAGCTTGATGGTGATGCCCCTCTCCCTTTCCAGGTCCATGTTGTCCAGGAACTGCTCCTTCATATCTCTGTGAGCGACGGTCCCGGTGCTTTCTATGAGCCTGTCGGCAAGGGTCGATTTGCCGTGATCTATATGGGCTATTATGGAGAAATTACGTATATATTTCTGATAATCGGACATTGTATCCTCCGCCTGATGCTTACTTTTTCACTAAATTTAATTATACAAAAAAAACGGGTCTGTATCAATGACTTGAAACAGACCCATATCATATCAATGTCACACTGCCAAGGAATAGAGGATCTCCTTGATCTGTTCCTTGGAACGAAGCGTAAGGATCCTCAATATATATGGCAGATGATCTTTTCTGTTCGGAGAACGGCTGTATAGAACGAATTCATTGTAGTATTCCTCTGCATACTCCTGAAGCTGATCTGCCATGTCATCTTTTGCATCATCTTCTGTTTTTCCGCAGGCAATGATGTCGTCCATCTCGATGCAAGACAGGACAAAAGTACCGTCCTCCTCTTTCGCAATATTGTAATGAAGCCGCATGCCGCTCAAAACAGAGGAAAGAATATCTGTACTGAGCAATACAGCATAATCTCTGGTCCTTTTTATAAACTGCGGCCTTTCATATATGGCTTTGTCGATAGTGCTCGAAAAATTGTTTCTCACGTCAGTTGATGATTGATATATTGCATCCATGGCAGTTACCTCCCATATACAATATATATAAAAACATACATTTTGTCAATTATGTACGTTTTACTATGTTTTACCATATTCATTAAATCTGTAATAATCAGGCTTATCAAACACTATTTAGTTGTCAACTTAAACAAACCTGATCTCAAGCTTTTTCCCAAGCCCTTTTGCAATCGCCTCGAGGGTCTCTATAGAGGGATTGACGACACCGTTTTCCAGTCTGCTCAGGTTCGCCTGCTTGATGCCGCACTTCTCAGCCAGTTCCTTTTGAGTCAGTCCCGCCTCTCTTCTGGCGTCAGTAATGATATATGAATACGGTCTGAGGCTTTCAGGCTCAGTTATTTCTTCCAAGTAATAGTCATCATGGCAGCATCTGCCCATGTCAAACATCAAAAAATCGAATTCGTTATAGTACTCCAGCCCGTGGGCCAGCAGTATAGCTCCGAGGTTCTGTCTTTCCGGAGGTACTATGCGGCTCCTTACAAATTTGAGCGCCCATTTGCTCCCTATCTCATATTCCCCTTTTTCAGCAAGACATGAAAGCATGAGAGGCAGATCCATAAGATCCGCATTCTTGCTGATCTTTATGGAGAATTCGTCATTTTGCTCATCGTAATAGAGCCAGCTCTGCGCCGGACGTCTCTTGTGCTTATCGTTTTTGATCGCAAATACTCTCATAATATCTCCATCTCATAAAAATTATCTGCCACATCTTTTCCAAATGATAATCGGGCAATATCCCTTCAAGACCTTCAAAAAGTTCATTTCTGTTTTTTTCAGTTATCGGATCTATATCAGGGAAGCAGTTCATAAGCTCAAGGTTGTTTAGAAGAGATCCCGATCCTATGAAGTTGTTGGCTCTGACATCGTACAATGGATCGAATTCCTTTATCCTTTTTTCATCCCCTGCTATGGGAGCCAAAAATGAAAGCCCGTTATCGAAAAGAGGTGCAAGCCTCAATTCCCCTTTGCTGTCCTTCAGCACCTCCATATTCGCCCCATGCCTGTCTCTGTTCGCTATGAGAAAATCAGCAAGCATCATTTTGTCAACTATCTTTTCCCAACCCATTCTCCTGCAAAATGAAAGAGGATCTTCTGCAGCAAGACGGTTCATCTCATAAAATGTGTCAAGAGCAAGTTTTTTTTCGCCGGTGTTTCTGTAATTTGAAGATCTGCAAAGCCAGGTCTCATGCTCTTCTCCCCGTATATCCACAAGGGCATGTATCAGTTTGTACTGTAGATGCTCAATGCCAAGCAGATTTAACAGCCTGCAGGCTACCAGTTCATTCACACACTCCGATCCGAATATTCCTTTGTACGGGTCATAGCTAGAAAGCTTGTAAAAATACTCTTTT
>CAYUGP010000168.1:0-3406 GCA_964444315.1 uncultured Oscillospiraceae bacterium
CCAGCTCCAGGTTCACTTTTGTGAATCCGCTGGTGACGACTCCGTTGGAATAATAGAATTTTGATACGTTTTTCAGTTTAAGCATAAAAAACGACCCTCCTAAGTCTTTAGGTATGATACACTATTATTGACGGAAACACAAAGCTTCGGTTACATGTTTCCGCACGTATATACCTTTTTGCGTATATAAACGTCTAAATATATGATATGTGTTCAAAATGACATACAGGTGACACAAAAAAATGGCAAAAAAAAGAGAAAACACTACTGATAAATATGATGACATTATAGGGCTGCCCCACCACGTGTCGGAGAAGCGGCATCACATGAGCAACCATGACAGAGCCGCCCAGTTCGCGCCTTTTGCCGCTCTGACAGGCTTTGAGGAAGAGATAGACGAGGCGAAAGAGCAATCCATGATCGACAATGATAAATAAGGGCTTCCCTTAAGGGAAGTCCTTTCAGTAATATCCTTTCACTGATTCAAAAACAAGTGCTGCGTATTCTCTGAAATAGTACTGCGGAAGCAGGAATATCTTGCCCCTCACTCCAAGATAGGAAAGTTCATCAAAACCTGCAGCACGGGCTATCTTACCCGCTCTGTAAAGGTGGAATGCAGATGAAACGATTATGATCTCATCTCCATCCTTGTACCCCTTTTCTTTCATGATATTTTTTGCAAATTCGAAGTTCTCTCTGGTCGAATCGCTTTTTTTCTCTGCTATTATGCGGCTTGGGTCTATGCCGCTTGACACCAGATATTCGAAGGCTGCCTGCCCCTCTGTCTCAGGCTCGTCCGGCCCTTTTCCTCCCGTAGTCACCGCCACTGCTTCGGGATGCGACTTCAAAAAGTTTGCCGCAGCATCTATCCTTCTTCCGAATTCCAGGGAGACCCCGGAATCGTTCACCTTGGCGCCGAGGATTATGACCCACTTTGCTTCATCATCAGGTATGCTTTTTGCCGTTTTTATGATCCTCGCTTCTGCGATAGCAAAATTGACTATGCAAAGCCCAAGTAAAATCAAAAGCACTGCTTTTATTCCGCCGGGAAGTTTCACTATGTATTGCCACAGGAAACTCAAGGCCAGCAGGAAAGCACCCAGGATGCAGAATATCCAATTGAACCAGGACCTGCTCGTTACGAGCATGTTTACTCCCAGGCCGTATACTATGCATATGATCCCTAAAACTTTCAAAACCATCTTCATTCTTTTGTGGTATCCCTTTCCAATACGATCGATATATTATACCATATATAAAACAAGTGACATAAAAGTGACATAGATGAGTGTATAATACATATTACTTTCCGGGTTTATGGCCGGAAGCAGAGGAGGAACCAAATGGGAACACTGGTCAATTACATCCGCTGGCGCGGAGACATCAGTTTCAAACAAAGCCCCTTCACACAGATCGATTCCGTTATCTGCGGACAGCTGTCCTATTTTGATATTGGAGATGCCTATGTGCCCGGAAAGAGACAGACTGTTGCAGAAGCTGTAAACAAGCAGATTGCGCTCAAGGGCATAGATTCAACGTCACTCGATCCTGAAGACGATGCGCAGGAGTTCATCGAAGCCGTTGTAGCATCAAAGAGATTCGGAAACGCCAGGATACTCGATTATATCGATGTGTTCGACGCCGATAAAGACGTTCAGTTCGCCGTGCTAACTTTAAGGTTAGACGACGGAAGCATTATAGTCGCATTCAGAGGAACGGACGACTCATTCGCAGGTTGGAGAGAAGATTTCATGATCAGTTTCACGAAAGTCGAATCACAAAAGATGGCTTACAGTTATCTTTCAGACTTCCTCAAAATGCACAGAAACGTCATTGTATGCGGCCACTCCAAAGGAGGAAACCTTGCATTGTTCTCCACCTGCTACCTTTCTGACCGTCAATTAAAGAAAGTCAAGGCGATATACCTCAACGATTCACCGGGTCTATGTGAAGACGTGGTCTCCGAAGACAGAGTACGCCGCATCGACAAAATAGCGACAATGACCATGCCTGCTGACTCCATAGTTGGCCGTATATTCGAAGCGAAGCTGAGCAACAAGACCATAGTGAAAAGCAAAGTCGCAGGACCGATGGCTCATTCCGGCTATGCATGGCTTATTGAGGACAACGATTTCGTAAAGGAGGATGAGTTCTCAAAAATATCAGATCTCATCCACTCGCTCCTGGAAAAGTTTCTTGCAAATGCGGATCTTGATCGCAGGGAAGAAATCGTGAACAACATCTTCAATACAGTGAAAGAAGCCGGCTACGAAAGGCTCGGGGACCTCAAGGAAAACGGGTTTTCTGATCTGCTGAACGTATTCAAAAGCAAAATCGGAGAAAACATTGCGAGCATACAGCCTAAAGAAATGATCGCAAACACCGTCGAAGAGATAAAATCCAAAGTTCTTAAAAGCGGCAAAAAAGACGAAGAATAATGAAAGTCCGGATTCAGGATAGAATCCGGACTTTTTCGTTATATACCGTATACGTCTTTACATTTATCTTCGAGATATCGAACGTAGAATTCGGGATCGAAATCTCCCTCGAGCACCATGGAGAGAAGCTTTCCCGGTTTGTACAGGCATCCGTACTTCCAGATATGAGCTTTGTTCCATGTGTTTATAGGCCCGAAATCCCCTCTCTCAGCGCAGCCTTTGACATCGACGGTCTCTTTCATCTTTGCAAGGAACTGGGCGCCGTAAGCGCTCCCAAGAGCATATGAGGGGAAGTAGCCAATGGCTCCTCCTGACCAGTGGCTGTCCTGCAGACAGCCGTGTCTGTCATCGGGTACATTCACCCCCAGATACTCCTTATACAGAGCATTCCAGCGCTGCGGGATATCCTTTACCTCGAGTTCTCCTGCCATCACAGCTTTTTCTATCTCATACCTTATCATTACATGAAGGGAATAAGTGACTTCGTCAGCTTCTGTCCTTATGAGGGACGGCTCCACCTTATTCACTGCTCTGTAGAGATCCTCAGCGGTATATCCCGCCATCTCCTCGGGGAAAAGCTCTTGGAGCTTAGGGAAAATGAAGCGGCTGTACGCAAGGCTCCTTCCGAGTATATTCTCGTAAAACCTGCTCTGGCTCTCATGGATCCCCATGGAGACGCCTCCGTCGAGGACAGTATATGCGTATTTTTCCGGAGACCCCGTATCGTAAAGAGCATGCCCTCCTTCATGGATGACGCTGTACATGGAGGATGCGAAATCATTCTCCTGATAGTGGGTGGTGATCCTTTCATCCAGGTGGCTTCCAAGGCTAGTGGTGAAGGGATGCTCTGTTGTAGAAAGCCCTACGTGGCCAAGATCCAGGCCCATGTGCTCCATTATGTAATATGAGAGCTGCTCCTGCTTGTATGCGGGGAAGTAACCGTAGCGTATATCGTCGTTGACCTGCTG
>CAYUGP010000169.1:0-3389 GCA_964444315.1 uncultured Oscillospiraceae bacterium
TCGGCATGATGACCAACTATTCCGAAAACGTCCTCGGTATACTCTACCGCAGAAAGGACGCCAAGGGCGAGTGGCACGGCGGAGCCATGTACTATTTAAGAGACGGTCTCGGAGCTAAGAAGGGAATGAAGGGCGTAGGCGCAGTGCTTGCTGTTCTTTTCAGTTTCTTCTGCTTCCTCGCGTCTTTCGGCATAGGCAACATGAGCCAGGTCAACTCCATGGTATCCAATGTTGAGAACGCCTTCGGCATCCCGAAGTTCGCTACAGGTATTTTCCTGGTGATCGCAGTGGGCGCAGTCATCATAGGAGGACTGAAAAGAGTTGCAGCCATCACCGAAAAGCTGGTGCCCTTCATGGTAGTCCTCTATTTCCTCGGCACCTTCATCATCATATTCAAGAACATAACGCTGATCCCGGCCATATTCGGATCCATATTCAGATGCGCCTTCTCCGTGAAAGCTGCCGTAGGCGGCGGCATAGGGGCAGGCATAGCTGCAGCCATGAAGTGGGGCTTCAAAAGAGGAGTCTTCTCCAACGAGGCGGGCCTTGGATCTTCCGTAATGGTACACTCCAGCTCCAACGTAAAGGAGCCTGTAAGACAGGGTATGTGGGGCATCTTCGAAGTATTCGCAGACACCATCATAGTATGTACTCTCACTGCTCTTACCATACTCGGCTCGGGAATCATGAACCTTGAGACAGGGGAAGTCGCCCTTGCGGATATTCCTTCGGCCACATATATGAGCTATGCCTTCTCCCAGGTGTTCGGCCAGGTGGGAGCATGGTTCATCGCTCTTGCCATACTTCTCTTTGCTTACTCCACAGTCCTGGGATGGAGCCACTACGGAGCGACTGCATGCCACTATCTCTTCGGAGACAAGTCGGTGCTTCCCTACCGCATAGCCTTCGTCATCGTGGTATTCCTCGGGTCCATAATGGAAGCTCAGCTCGCATGGGACATCTCCGATACCTTCAACGGACTCATGATGCTTCCCAACCTCATCGGCGTACTGGTCCTCAGCCCGCTGGTAATGAAGTGCACCAAGAACTACGTCGACAGAAAGCTCCACGGCAAGGATCTGGAGCCAATGCTCTCCATGTTCGGGGACATCCAGGAAGACGAAGAAGAGCAGATCAGGAATGCCAAAACGGAGGAGGAAGCCGAATAGCTTTCAAACTCCTTTAGTAAAAAAATACAAAAAAGTCCTTGACAAATTTGTGCTCAGGGGCTAAAGTATCAACAACATTAAAAACCATGATAGAGGCGCGGCAAACAAGAGTAGTTTCCACTCAAGGCCTTAGGGGAGGCCGGAAGCGAAAGGGGATGCTGCCGAAGGGGGAAGAAAATCCCGTTTCTTCTCACCTGGGCGAACGGAAAACATCCGTTCGACTGTCGCCAGATAATTGGCGGAGAGCTGTCTTGATGAAAACGTATCCTTTTGTATATGTCGAGTCATGATAGGTCATGGCTCGATTTTTTTAGCAGATGCAAAAGGAGAAAGAAAAAATGAGAAAGATCATCGCAGTACTTACAGCACTTATGCTGGTATTATCCCTCGCAGCATGCGGAGGAAACGGAGGCGGACAGGAAGCTGCTATCCCCGGACTTGAAGACGGAGTCCTCACGGTAGCCATGGAGTGCGCATACGCACCATACAACTGGGCTCAGGAAGACGATTCCAACGGAGCGGTACCCATCAAGGACAGCCCGCTCTTTGCCAACGGCTACGACGTACAGATGGCAAAGGCCATATGCGAGTTCAACGGCTGGGAGCTTGAGATCGTCCAGACAGACTGGGATTCCCTTATCCCCGGAGTCGTATCAGGTCTTTATGATGCGACCATAGCAGGCCAGTCCATGACATCCGAGCGTATGGAGACAGTCGACTTCGCAGGACCTTACCTCTATGCCACTATCGTATGCCTCGCAAGAAACGACAGCCGCTTTGCAAGCGCGCACGGACTTGCCGATCTTGCCGGCGGAAGCTGCACCAGCCAGTCAGGTACCATCTGGTATAAGACATGCCTGCCGCAGATCGCAAATGCAAACATACTGAGCCCGACGGAATCCGCACCGGCCATGCTCATGGCAGCGGCATCCAACCCCGACATCTTCGTCTGCACTGACAGACCCACGGCCCAGGGTGCTCTCATAGCATATCCGGAACTGGTGCTCCTCGACTTTGCAAACAGCGGAGATGACTTCGAAGTTTCCGACGAGGAAGTCAACATCGGTATCGCAGTGCAGAAGGGCAATACGGCTCTTCGGGATGCCATCGACGCATACCTTTCAACTCTGACGGCGGATGATTTCAATGCACGCATGGATCAGGCCATCAGCATCCAGCCCTTAGGCGAATAATCAAAGCACTAATACTTTTTTCATAACCATAAAGCCCGGACCGGGCCAGATACCCGGTTCCGGGCTTATCCCTTGAGGAGGGGAAATATGTTTTCACAGCTTCTGGCTGACGTAGCAAGTCTCTGGACAAAATACGGCAGGGTCTATCTGAACGGTATCAAGAACACCCTGATACTTGCCATAACGGCGACCGCCATAGGTTGCCTCATAGGCTTCATATGCGGCATACTCCAGACCATACCCGTCAGCAAAACCGACAATATCTTCAAGAGGGTCTTCCTCGGCCTTATACGCGTCGTCATACGCGTATACGTGGAAGTCTTCCGCGGCACGCCTATGATACTTCAGGCGGTATTCATTTATTACGGCGTACCGTACTTTTTCGGTCACGTATTCAGGAGCATCTGGGCGGTCAGCCTCATAGTGGTCTCCATCAATACAGGAGCATATATGGCCGAGTCTGTGAGGGGAGGAATACTCTCCATAGACCCGGGGCAGACCGAAGGTGCAAAGGCCATAGGAATGAACCATTTCCAGACCATGCTCTACGTCATACTTCCCCAGGCTCTGAGGAATATAATGCCGCAGATAGGCAACAACTACATCATCAACGTAAAGGATACATCGGTAATGTTCATAATCGGCTTTTCCGACTTTTTCTCCATCCATAAGATGGTCAGCGGGGCCATATACAAGTATTTCCCTTCTGCCTTCATAGAGATGGTGGGATACCTTACTCTTACCCTGGTCGCTTCGTTCCTTCTGCGCTGGGTGGAAAAGAAGCTTGCAGGATCGGAAAGCTACGAACTTGCGGCAGGAGATCAGCTGGTGACCGTTGCAGGCACCTACAACAGTCCCGCCAAGGGCTCTCCCTTCGATGAGAAGAGCAAGGAGTTCGGTAAAGAGCTCTACGAACCGGGAGAGGAGGCAAAGCCATGAGCGAACATATACTCGAAGTACGTCACCTTTCCAAGTTCTTCGGAAAGAACGAAGTTCTGAAAGACATAGATTTCAACGTGAGCCAGGG
>CAYUGP010000170.1:0-3373 GCA_964444315.1 uncultured Oscillospiraceae bacterium
CCAGGAAGGTGGCCAGCACCGCCCCTGCAAAGGCCGCTCCCGCAATGGCCCAGGACGTGAATATCCCCAGACCGCAGCAAAGGGCTACGGCAAAGCCCGCCCCCGCATTGACACCTATGATGCCCGGCGATGCAAGTGAGTTGGAAAGCACCTTCTGTATTATGGTGCCCGAGACCGCAAGACCCGCCCCTGCCAGCAGGCAGGCGCCGGTCCTGGGGAGCCTTACGAACCAGAATATCCTCTGGGCAGCCGAAGGCCCCGGACCCGAAATGAGGGCTGTCCACAGCTTTGCAAGGGACATGCCCGATGCTCCGAGGCATATGCTTAAGACCGCAGCAAGAAGAGCAAACAGAGCCCCTGCTGCAAACAGCAATGACTTGCCCGGCCCGCTCTTTTTATTTACTTCTTTTCCGGCAATGTTTTCAGTCACTGATATGTCCTTTATTCTCCGTATATGAGCTTTTCAAGCTTCTCATAGGCTTCTCCCCAGCGTGCGTTGGGCTTGAGGTGGTAGAGGGCCTTGTCCATCATGTGGACTCTTCCTTCCTTCACAGCCGTAAGGCCTGCCCATGCGGGATTTCCCGTAAGGGCATCCTCGAGAGCTTTCTTCGCTCCTTCGGAGTCGCTTCCCTGCTGGGTGATGAATATCATGTCGGGATCTTCCTCTATGATCTTTTCTATGCTCAGGTCTTCAAGGAGCCCGCTTCCGTCTGCGATGTTGATGCATCCAAGGTCTCTCAGCATGAGTCCGAGGACAGTGTCATCGGAGCCCTTTGCCTTGACCGTGGACGCCGCCGTCCTTACGAAGAGCACCTTGGGAGCTGTGCCTGCTTTTACCTTTTCTTCCGCTGCTTTGATGGCTGCGTCTACCTGGGCTTTGATAGCCGTTCCGTTCTGCTCGTAAAGATCCGCTCTTCCCGTGATGTCGGTGCAGACCTTGAGCATGCGGAGGTAATCGTCAAAGCTGTTGACGTTGAAATACAGGACCCTCACTCCGGCGCTTTCCAGGGTGTCCTTTATATCTACCTGCTTTTTTGTGTTGGCACTGGCGAGAACCAGATCCACCTCGGCTCCGAAGAGCTGCTCAAGGTTGATGGCGTTGTATTTGCCAAGGTCCACTGCGTCTTCACCGAGGTCGAGACCGAAGTCTTCCCATGCGTCGTGTACCGCTGCCTTGAGAGTTCCTCCCGCAAGTACCCATGTGTCAGCGAAGCTTCCCATTATAGCCGCCACTGCCTGGGGCTCCTGGTCTATGGTGACCTCTCTTCCGAGGTCGTCGGTCACTGTTACGGGAGTCCATTCTCCCTGTTTTCCGTCTTCACCTTTCTTTGTTCCGCATCCTGCCAGCATGGCAAGGCACAGGAGCAGTGCGATGACTTTAAAGCTTTTTTTCATTTCCTTTTTCCTCTGCTTTTTCAATGTTTATCAAAAGCCCTTTACGGGCAATGGATACGTATTATCCGCGGAATGCTTCCAGAACTTCTTCCGTCTCTTTTTCACCCATGATCTCTCCGCTCTCCAGCATCTTGGAAAGGCAGCGGTGGAAGAATTCCTTTCTCTTTTCCTGCGTATCTATGTTTTCCTTAGCCAGGACCCTTATCTCAGCCATACGCTCAAGGATGAGGTCCATATTTTCGGGGACGTACCCTGCAAGCTCGTCTCTGAGCCAGGCGCTGGCGGGAGGGCTTGCCCCCAGGCTAGACACCGCCACCGTGGTCCTTCCCTTTCTGAAGATGGCCGGGAATATGGCCGTGCAAGCTTCGCCGTGTCCTGAGCATATATACGGGGTATGATGCTCTTTGCAGGCCCTTGAAAGAAGCTCTTCCGCTTCTTTGCTGCCGCTGGCGTCGACAACTAAAATCCTATCCTTTGCGTCTTCTTCCGTGACGCATCTTCTTTCGATCTTCAAAGGCAAAGCCTCGAGCTCTTTGCAGACCTCCGGGGCTATGACTGTCACGTCGGCCCCTTCCTTTAGGAGCACCTCCGCCTTGTGGAGGGCTATGGCTCCTCCCCCTGCTATGAGGCAGGGCTCGTTTTCAAGCTCTATGAGCACGGGAAAAAATGACATATCTTCTCCTCTAAGCTGAACGCTTTTTCTTTACGAACCAGTTGAGCGCCCCTCCGCCCACTATGATGGCTGCAGCCAGCACCAGGACCTTCTTTGCAGCCTCCTGGGGTATGGCGCCCTTCTCTCCCACGGTGTCGGAATAGAAGGTCAGAGCGTACTCTATCTCCAGGCTGTCTCCCATGGAGGTGGTGTCCGCCACCACGGACATGGGATCGTCCATTACGGTTATGGGTATCTCGAACTGGGAGTTTCCTCCGTCCGTTATGAGATTCTTGTACATGATGTCGTCTATGACCATATAGTCATAGTAGGGGCTGCTCCATATGAGCCTTGCGTAGGCCTTTCCGTCCTTTACTATGAGGAGGGTGGGCGAGCTTACTGCAGCCCTGCCGCTTCCGCCTATGAGGTTGACGTCTATGGAATATTCCCCGTCAGCTATGTCTATGACGACCGGCTGAGGTTCTCCGCCGCTGCCTGCCGGCCTGTACCCTTTGTCGTCGAGCCAGTCTTCGGCTCCCTCTACTTCGAGGGCGCTTATGGCCTTTTCTATGAGCTCATAGTCCGGAAGCTTTATGAGGAGGGCCTCCTCGGGAAGGGTAGATGCATCGAAGACCAGCTTTCTGTCATACCACTTCTCCCTCGCCTTACTGAAGGCGGCACAGTCGAGCTCCTTGTCCAGGGCCTCTATCTTAAATGTGAAAGTCGTCCTTCCTTCGCTGACCTTGGGGGATATCCACTGGGATCTGTCCGCAGCCGCAGCCTCGGGCTTTGTCCCGGGATATACGTAAAGGTAGCTGGTGCTCCCTATTGTTATGCTGGCCGTTATCTCTCCGTTCTCCACGGTGATGCTGCCCTTCCTTATCTTGAAGAAGGGAGATGTGGAATCGACGGATATATCGTAGGTGCCGTCTTTAAGGTCTTTTCCGTAGATAGGCACCATGCCGTACTTTCCGGCTTTTTTAGTCCTTATCTCCTTCTGGGCTTTGAGTATCCTCTCTGCAGCCGTATCCGTTTCCGTCTCCTCCGTGCTTTCTGCGAACGCAAAAGACGCAAAGGAAAGAAGGAGCGCTGCAAGGAGCGTCAGGCAAAATATTCTTTTAAGGATCCCGCGGACCATATCTTTTCTCTTCATATGCTTCCCGCCTCCTTATAGATTCTTCTTCTTGTAGATGAACACCACGGCTATGGTCCCGAACACCGCAAGATACGCTGCAAGGACTATGAAGCCGAAAGTGCCTGCCGGCTCCCCATTGGCTATGCTCCTTATCATGGCGCAGCTCTGGGAAAGGGGCAGTATGGATACCG
>CAYUGP010000171.1:0-3325 GCA_964444315.1 uncultured Oscillospiraceae bacterium
CTTTCCTTTGCTGCGGGAGCCATGCTCTACGTGGTGGTGGAGGAGCTTATACCCGAGATGTCCGCAGGCGAGCATTCGAATATAGGGGTGGTGGCCTTTGCGGTGGGCTTCAGCGTCATGATGGCTCTCGACGTGGCCCTGGGATAATATGAGAAGAAAACAAAAGCGGTTTCTGATATACTGGATCTGCAGATGAAAGGAGAAACGGAAATGGCTTTTGACTTCAAAAAAGAATACAAGGAATTCTATATGCCCAAAGGGCAGCCTTCAATAGTCACGGTGCCTCCCATGAACTATATAGCAGTCAGAGGGCAGGGAGATCCGAACGTTGAGGACGGCGAATACAAAAAGGCCATTGGGCTCCTCTACGGCATAGCCTTTACCATAAAGATGAGCAAAAAGGGCGACCACCGAATCGAAGGATACTTCGATTATGTGGTGCCTCCTCTTGAAGGCTTCTGGTGGCAGGAAGGCGTGAAGGGTGTAGATTACGCACATAAAGAGGATTTCAGATGGATATCCGTCATACGGCTTCCGGATTTCGTGACGAAAGCAGATTTTGGCTGGGCTATAGAAGAAGCGGCTAAGAAAAAGAAGACGGACTTTTCAAAGGTGGAGTTCTTATCATATGACGAAGGTCTATGCGTTCAGTGCATGCACACGGGCTCATACGATGACGAACCTGCTACGGTGGCCATGATGCACGAGTATATGGAAGAGCAGGGCTACGCTTTGGATATCACAGACGAGCGCATGCACCACGAGATATACTTAAGCGACGCAAGGAAGGTCGCTCCGGAAAAACTGAAGACGGTCATAAGACATCCCATAAGAAAGAAATGAAAAAAGCGCCTGATATAGAGGCGCTTTTCCTTATAACTGAGTATTGTTTTCCGTGTAGGGAAGTATGGATATCTCCAGGTTCCCGTTCTTCGTGCGCAGGTCGTCGATGAAGGCTTTCTCCTGCGCGGGATCTTTCATTCGTATCTTGTATGAGAGCTTGAACATGCTTCCCATGCCCGTGGTCTTGACTCCCGTGTTTTCGACCTTTGCGAGGTACTTCTCAAATACGTCATCGAAGGCTCCGCCGTATTCCAGAGACTCCGGGATGGTGATCTTGAGGAGTTTGTCCGATGCCATCTCGCTTCTGTCGAAGATAGCCGTTTTGCTGAGGAGCATATATATGAGGGCAAGGCCCAGGGTGATGATGACTCCGTATGCCAGGTATCCCATACCGAAGGCTATGCCTGAACCCATGGCTATGAGTATGGCCGCTATCTCGTCGGCGCTTCCCGGAGCGCTGCGGAAACGGATGAGTCCGAAGGCTCCGCCTACGGCGACTCCGGCCCCGATGTTTCCGTTAACGAAGGTGATCACCGATGCCACGATGAGAGGTATGAGGGCGGTCACCAGGAAGAATCTTTTGGAGGAGCGTATGGAGAAACTCATCATCCATGCGTATATCACTCCCGCTGCCAGGGTGACCCCCGCCATTATGAAAAACTGAATAGGTGTAACTGCTGCTGTATAGATCGAATCGAACATTTTCTTTTCCTCCTTTCTTATGCGGCGCTTTTTGCAAGCTCCCTCTTGTATGCTTCTCCGTATTTGGAGAAGCTGGACTGATATATCTTTCCTTCCGAAAGGACCTTTGCAAGCCACAGGGGCATTGCGCCCTGGACCTTTACTTCCAGTATGGTCCAGCCTTCCGGGAGCAGGGCCTTTCCGTCCATCTCTCCTGTGAGCTTTAGCCTTTCGGTCCTGTATCTCGGATCCCTGTCTATGGTGAGCCTCAGGTCGCCGTTTGCTTCGTAATAAGCCGTTCTTTCGACCATGATCAGGCAGGCCGGGATCAGGGTATCATAGTAGCTGCGGAAGTAGCTCAGCTCTTTGCTTATCTGGGCGTCTCCCTGAAGATCCTCTTTTTTATCAAAGAATCCGGCTACTTTGGGAAGGGTGCTCTGCACGCGCCTTTTGTATACTATGCCTTCCGCCTTTCTCTTAAGCTCGAGGTATACGGGAGATTCCTCCGTGGCGACTCCGTATGAGCGGAGCCTGATCTTTTCCTTGAATGCGGGCTTTTCGAGGCTTTCCCTTATGAGCCTCTGGTCCGGAGTGTCATAGTAAAGAGACGCTATGGTCGTAGCTCCGTATTTGTCCGGAAACAGTTTTCCTTTTATTGCTTCAACAAGGTAATCGGTCTGCTCTTTGCTGAGTATGTATTTTATTTCATATCTTTTCATGACTGCGACTGCTGTCTGTGCCATTTCTCTTACCTCCTTCATATGTGTTCAGGACCCTTACGCCCCTGAGCTGTATCTGTTTTATGTCTGCATTTTAAGACCCGTTCCTAAAGTGAAACTTAAGCAAAAAAAATATTTAAAATTTTTTTCGGCGTCCGAGCGGCCGGCCAAATGTGGGTAACTATTGACAATGTCTGCTTCCTCAAGTATAAATAGAGGTTGAAAAAACAATATCGGGAGCAGTTTAGGAGAAGCGGGTGAGAATCCTGCACAAGGCCGTTACTGTGATTGCGCAGCTTCTGCGCATAAGTCAGATCGCCGGCTGCTTTGACCGCGCCCTGCGCGGTGCGTTTTACCTCTGCGAGCACCAGAGGCCTAAGACATAGGCAGCTTTTAAGCTGCAATTCTTTATGCCTTTCTTTATGCCCGCATCATGTATGCGGGTTTTGTGTTTTGAGAGACGCAAAGCAAAATAGAGAACTCAAAAACGCCGGAAGTTTTTTCACAGAAACAAGGATTTACGGAGAATCTATATTTGCAGAAAGAGAGGTTTTAACAATGAAAAATGCAAAAATAATTATCTCCCTGCTGCTGGTTCTGGCCATGGCATTCTGCTTCGCAGCATGCGGCAAGAAAGAGGCGGCAAAGACTGACGAAGAACTGGCAGCAGAAGTTGCAGCACTCATCGACAAGATCTACGTTCAGGAATGGACAGAGACCACAGAAGCTGACTGCGAAGCAGCAAAGGCAGCTTGGGACGCACTGACTGACGCTCAGAAGGAGCTGGTCGAAGGCGAAGAAGCAGATCCTGACTACTTCGGAAGAGACACAGGCGACGCTTCCAAGGACGATCCCCGCAATGCTGACGGCATAGGCGAAAAGGAACTCCTCGTAGTTTCCTTCGGAACATCCTTCAATGAGTCCAGAGCAAACGACATCAAGGGAATCGAAGATGCACTTGCAAAGGCATTCCCCGACTGGTCCGTAAGAAGAGCATTCACAGCTCAGATCATCATCAACCACGTAATGGCACGTGACGGAGAGAAGATCGACAACGTAACTCAGGCTCTCGAAAGAGCAGT
>CAYUGP010000172.1:0-3305 GCA_964444315.1 uncultured Oscillospiraceae bacterium
TTCCTTCTTCTCCTTATACCTTGCTTCGTAATCCGTGAACATGTCGAGCTGTTCGTATACAGCTTTGTTTTCAAGAGAAGATGGAGGCACTACCCTGTTGGCCACCACGTACATGCGCCTTACGAGGAGGTCTTTGTTTACTATCCTGTCGTAAAGGGCCATGACAGCGTCGCATATCTCCTTTGTAGAAGAGGTATATCCGCTCAAGTTGATGCTGCCGTGGGCGTTGTCCGGTATGGGCTTTCCGTAGTGGACTTTCGATACTTTGCCTTTGTACTTTGCCCTTATGGCAGGATCTTCGAGATTGGAGACGTCGTATCCTACGGTCAGTACCATTTGGTCCGTTACCAGGTCTTTTCTTACAAGGTCGAGAACTAGAAGATCGGCCATCTCCTGGACTACTATCCTTGCTTCCTCAAAGCTGTAAGGATAGCTCAGCACCTGGCCGTTGCTTATGCTGTTGTTTTCCGAATGATATCCCTTTATATCCGCAATGGTGCAGGGCTCCCAGCCCCATGCATGGTCTATGAGAAGCTCTGCGTTTATACCGAAGAGTTTGTAGAGGAGGTCTTCGTTGTGAAAGTCAGATGGCTTCCCTATAGAGCAGCGGGCTATATCCCCCATGGTATAGAGTCCGTGGCTTTCGAGTTTTCTTGCATATCCTCTTCCGACTCTCCAGAAATCCGTGAGGGGCCTGTGGTCCCAGAGCTGCCTGCGGTAGCTCATCTCGTCGAGTTGGGCGATCCTGACTCCGTCCTTATCCGGGGGGATGTGCTTTGCTACTATGTCCATGGCGATCTTGCAGAGATAGAGGTTGGTCCCTATACCTGCGGTGGCGGTTATGCCCGTCTCTTTCAGAACGGATTTTACGAGCATCATGGTGAACTCGTGAGCGTCAACATGGTAGAAATCCAGGTATTTTGTAGCATCGATGAATACCTCGTCTATGGAATAGACGTGGATGTCCTCGGGGGCTACGAACTTAAGGTACATCTGGTAGATCTTCGTGCTGATCTCCATATATTTATGCATCTGCGGCCTGGCGACGATGTAATCAAGCTCTAGGGATGGATCGGAGTTTATCTCCGATGCGAAACAGGATTTTCCCGAAAAGCTCCTTCCCGGAGCTTTTGCCTGTCTTTCGGCATTGACTTCCCTGACTCTCTGGACGACTTCAAAAAGCCTTGCTCTTCCGCTTACTCCCCAGGATTTGAGAGAAGGGGACACAGCAAGGCAGATGGTCTTTTCTGTCCTTGAAAGATCGGCTACCACAAGATTGGTATCAAGGGGGTCAAGACCCCTCTGTACACACTCCGCCGATGCGTAAAAGGATTTCAGATCTATTGCCACGTAAGTCTTTTCCATACCCTGATTATATCCCAAGCTTAGCCATAAGGCAAAACATATGTTCTTTATTGTTATATTTTGTCCTTTTAAGTTAAATGTGTTACATTATACGTATACGGAATATTATGTCATTAAGAAAGCGGGGGCTTTGAAATGGCTAAGAAAGTAAGGACGAAAGAAGAAATAAAAAAAGCAAGAAGAAAGAGATGGCTGATAGTGCTCGTAGCAGTGATAGTGGTCATCGGTGGGCTGCACATAGCAGACAGGCTTTGCTGCAGGTCGCTCATAAAGTACATAGAGACCTTCGATCCCGTGGACTATGCGGGAACAAGCAGATCACTTCCCGTATACGACGAAGCAGCCGGTCATTACAGCTTTTCTTCCGAAGACGGGCTGAAGATAATGATGCTGACTGATATACATCTGGGAGGCGGACGCTGGACGCGTACCACGGACAAGAAAGCTGTATATGAGATCATAACCATGCTTCAGAACGAAAAACCGGATCTGGTGGTGCTCTGCGGAGACAATGTCTTTGCCTGCCCCGGTCCCATATACAACGGCGGAGGCAACCTTGACAACAAACTGGTATCCAAGGTGATACTGGAGATATTCGAGCACGAAGGGGTGTATTTCACCACGGTGTTCGGCAACCATGATACTGAGGTCTTCGATCTCTGCGGAAGGCAGAAGCTCGCTGATCTTTATGAAAGCGACAAGTACGCATATTGCCTTTTCAAACAGGAATATACCGATGCTGATGCGAAGATCCCCAGCGTCACGAACCAGATCATAACGGTAAAGAATGCAGACAGAGAGATGAACAAGCTCCTTCTGCTCATAGATACCAACGCATACGTGGACAAGAGCATCAAAGCAGTCCTCGACTGGAATTACGACGTCATACATCAGGACCAGGTGGACTGGGCAAAGGATGAGATCGGAAGGCTCTCACAGATGGCCGGTTATCCCGGAAGGACCTGCCTTGATACCGTCACTTTCATGCATATACCGGTAGGAGAATTCCAGCAGGCTTATCTCGATCTTGAGGGCAACGGTTTCAAAGAAACAGAAGATGCCATATACCTGAGCGGAGTATGGGATGAAAAGATAGACGATACACTTGGCATCCGCATCTGGTACGGAGGCTGCTCCACTTACAGAGATGCACCTGAAGAAGCAGACAGCTTCTTCGAGACCCTCGGACCCGAAGGAACAGGAGCTCTTGAAGCCATATTCTGCGGGCATGACCACACCAACAACGTTGCAGTGCTGTACAAAGGCGTCACCCTTGCATACGGCATGTCAATGGATAATACCGCCTATGACGATATAGCTCAGTCCGGACGCCAGAGAGGCTGCACCATTATCAACATAGACAGCGACGGATCCATGAGCTGGGAATACAAGAACGCATACCTGGACTGCGGTGTGGATCCTGACAAGTTCATGCACGTATATACGGATCACTACTATTACGATGGCCAGGCACCGGCGAACTGAATGGAAATGCAAGATATGGATCTGCTTTATCTGGGTTTAAAGGATGTAAAGGAGATAAAAAGGAACCCGTCTTACGAAGAGCTTTTCAACGATGAGACCGATCCTTCTCTTTTATCATATGAAAAAGCGGTCATGACGGAGCTTGGCGCTCTTAACGTTATGACCGGTATATATACCGGAAGATCTCCGAAAGACAAATATATAGTCATGGATGAAAACTCCGAAAAGACGGTCTGGTGGACTTCTGAGGGTTATCCTAACGATAACCATCCCATGAGCGAATAGACCTGGGAAAAGGTCAGAGATATAGCGCGAAAGCAGCTTTCCGGAAAGAAACTCTACGTCATGGATTCCTACTGCGGCAGTCATGAAGATACCCGCATGTCGGTGCGCTTCATAATGGAAGTTGCCTGGCAGGCCCACTTCGTCAAGAATATGTTCATAAGACCTTCAGA
>CAYUGP010000173.1:0-3295 GCA_964444315.1 uncultured Oscillospiraceae bacterium
CTGTTGATGCCTTCCTCTTTTTTCTCGATATTCTCAAGTTTGCGGTCTATGGACTCTTCCTTCTGGCTGATCCTGTTTTCCGCTTTTTTTACATCTTCCCTGCGTTCGCGGATCTCTTTTTCCGCGTCCATACGGATCTGATGTGCCTCTTTTCTGGCGTCTGCTAGAGTGCTCTTTCTGAGAGCCTCCGCATTATTCTCTGCATCGAGTATTAAATTTTTAGCTTGTGTTTCAGCGCTTCCTACCAGTTTCTCCGCCTGGTTCTTGCGTAAAATATATCCAAAAAGTATACCGATAATCAGAGCTACGACGCCAATGATGATGTACTTTCCCATTGTTCGTACCTCCGTGAAAATATTTTATGATGTATTTATATATATAAAGTATATTTATACCATCACGTTATATTACTATATAAACATCTGTTTAGTCAATAAAAAAGCCGCCTGTAGCTTTTTTCAGGCGACTATTCTTGCTGCTATTTCTATGAACGATTTCACGAAGTAGGATGATCCCATCTGTACTATCGGAGTTCCGTTGTTGTTTGCCTGGTGTATTTCCGGATCCAGGGATAAAAGCCCTGCCATGGGGATGGCTAGTGTCTGGGATATCCAATCCAGGCTGGGTTCTTGTTTTAGAGATTCCTCCGTCACCTTGTTTATGACGTAGAATCTCTTTTCCACACCCAGTTCTTTCAGTTTTCCGTTTACCGCATCCGTATTCCGTATACAGAGGAAATCGGGAGTGGTGATGAGCAGAGCTACATCGGCCGATGCAGCTACCATCTCAAGAGACCTTCCTATGCTCACCGGGCAGTCCACCAGGATGTAGTCGAAGGTGTGCTTGAGGCCCTGGAACAAGGGAGTAATCTTCTGCACATTGAGACCCGGCATGCTCTTGCACTGGGGGCAAGGAAGGAGCCAGAGGTTGTCACAGCAGTCACTGGGGATGACGGCCTTTTCGATGGAACACACTCCGCTGAGGTAATCATCAAGATCGAAGAGCACCCTGTTCTCCATACCAAGATAGATATCGTCATTGCGGAGACCTATATTCATGTCGCAGATCAGGACCTTCGCCCCGGTGTTTGCCAGAACGACTCCCAGGTTCACCGTGAATGTAGTTGTACCGCTTCCTCCCTTTCCGGAAGCGACCATAATTAGCTTGCTCATAGTGATACTAATTTTACCAAATGCACCACACTTTGCAAGAGTAAATTACGCAAAAAGCCTTGAAAATACTATGTTTTTGCTAGTTTTTGCTTTTTTTGGGTGACAGTTCACTCAATAAGTCCCAGCTCCTTGAAGGATCTGTATATCCCGTCTCCTATGACAATATGATCCATTACCTTTATGCCTATGAGCTTGCCCGCCAGGACCAGCTGCTTCGTCGTCCGTATATCATCTTCACTGGGCGTGGGGTCTCCCGAAGGATGGTTATGAATGAGGACCACCGTACTGGCTCCAGCCCTTATGGCGTCTGCAAAAACTTCCCTTGCGGTGGAAGATGTGGACGCCAGCCCGCCTACGGATATATCTACTGTATTTATGAGCTCGAGCTTGGAATTGAACATGGCTATGCGCATGACCTCTTTGTGGTAGTTTTTCATATCGCTGAGGTAGTCTGCAAGAAGTGCGGGGGTATCTATCTTTATCTTCTCTTTCGGGAAAGAATATACCCTCCTGCCGAACTCCACCGCTGCGGCAAGCTTGCATGCCGTAGCCCTGCCTATCCCACGTATCTTGCTGTACTCCTGCGGGAGATAGTTAGCAAATGCCGACAGTTCTCCCTTTTCCGCCGAAAGAAGCCTGTAAGCAAGGTCAAGAGCCGACTCCCGCCTTGTGCCGGAAGAGATCAGTATGGCCAGAAGCTCCGAATTGGAAAGAGTGTTCGCTCCGTACTCGAGAAGCCTTTCCCTCGGTCTTTCGCTGAGCGCCATCTCCTTTATCCCCATATTGTATTTTTCATCAGACATAATTTAAAAAGCCCTTTCTATACTGGTAATATTTACCAATATTGTAAAGGGCTGTCTTTAAAATTGCAACAGTGATTTTATGCTGCTTTCTTTGCTTCCTTCTTTGCTTTTCTTTCTTCCTTGGTCCCGATATAGCTCTCAAGAACAGGTACGAGAACGAAGGCTACGATGCCTGCAGTGAATCCGCCGTTGTAGAGGCAGAAACCGCCATAAAGTGCCGGTACGTTCATTACCAGCAGCGCATGAATGGCTCCTGCTATGACTCCGGGGAAGAAACCGAATTTGCCGGCCACCGGAGCAAGTCCGCTTGCAAAGCACATACCTACCAGCATTGCCTGAGTCGTGAGAGTCCAGCTGGATGCTTCGACCAGTCCGAAGTATACGCAGCCGAAGGGGATCAGAGATGCGAGGAAGTATCCTATCATTATGGGGAATACGGTCCTGGGCTGTGCACCCTGTGCTGAGAAAGCGTGCATACACATGATGGCTCCCATGGTAGCGCCTGTGAACTTGGCGCCTGTGAACGCTATGGATCCGTCGCTTACGGTAAAGCCGTGGACCACATTGAAATACAGGAGTATGAACAGTCCGTAAAGACCCATGTTTATGAGAGTAGCCGGCACTCCGTATTCTGATGTGTAATCGGTCTTGTATCCGTCGCCTTTCCAGAGCTTTCCGAAGTTCCTGAAGCAGTCCTTATCCATCATGCATCCTGCAAAGAACATCGCTCCGAAGGCTATGACGAAGAACATGTTCACGAAGGATTTGCTTCCGTTTCCGAGATCCGTGTTGGAAGGAATGGCAAAGCCCGTAGCTTTGTAAAGAAGGCAAAGAACTACGAAGGAAAGCATTCCTGCTGCAGGACCTGCGTTGTAAAGGTCATATCCCTTATGGAAGTTTGCCGACTGTCCGCAAAGAGCAGGCATCACGCAGGCTGTAACTATACCTAGTACAAGTGCTCCTGCAAGGCCCCATACGGAAAATCCCCTGGTCTCAAGAAGCGGATACCTGAAGAGGAGTTCGCCTGCAAAAGGCGCAAGAGCCGTTGAGAAGAGTGCGAAGTTTATGACTGATCCGAAAGTGACCTTCTTGATCCTGGAATAGATGAAGCCGCCTATGATGAAGGGCCACATGGTGATGAAGGTCATTCCGAAGGTACCGAAACCTACGTTGAGCCAGTAAGCTGCCACCGTAAGTCCGTTGCACTTTGCTTTAGTAAGAGCGAGAAGCGCACATACCGTAAGGCCTACGATGCCGGTGTTGAGGAATGCTCCGCCTACTCCGCCCAGCTTGAAATAGTCTCTGGTGAACTGGGATGGA
>CAYUGP010000174.1:0-3266 GCA_964444315.1 uncultured Oscillospiraceae bacterium
GAAGACAGAGGTAGTCGATGACGATTCGGCCATCGAGCTTATAGATGACCACTACCATGCTCTTTCAAAAGAAGAGGCTGAAAGGAACAACTTCGACTACACGAAACTCGATACGGGACTTAAACGTCTTCGCTATCACTCCATATACAACATCTTCAACCTGTTCATAAACGGTGCGAGAAAGATACTCAACTATCCCATACTCAAGAAGATACTCCTTCTGGGATTCGTTGTATCCTCCATGTTCATCATGTACTCGGCATCCAGCTATATCGGGATCAACACCGTCACCGATGACGAGTTTGTCCAGGAGAACAAATTCAACCTCAGGGTCAAAAACAACGGCAATACAGTCGAAGAGTTCCTCGCTACCGAGAGAATGGATTCCATAAAGTACGTTATCCCCGGAAGCGGTAAGGTTAATGTCGTATTCGACTACAGCGATTACTATTACCAGACGAACAATGCACAGGATAACCTGTCTGCATCACTTGCCGGAAGTTCTCTTCTTGACGAGTCCATGCTGGTAGCCGGCAGGCTGCCCGAAAACGGATATGAACTTGTCATAGACAAGATGGTATTCACTTCAAACAATACATTCCAGTACGGATCTGCAGTAATGGTCGGTCTTAAAGATGCTGAAAGTTTCATTGGAAAGAAGTGCAGCATAGGCCAGCTCACAAACAAATTCACCGTAGTAGGTATAGTCGATCAGATGTCTCCCAGCGTCTATGCTCCTGACGACAGTTTATTCAATATAGTCTGGAAATCAGGCAGCGAGGGAAGCAACTACGGAGATGAGAACAATACGGCAAACGTGACGCCGCTTTCCGAAATGAAGGGGTGGATCAGCATTTCTTACGGTCGATATCCGGAGAATCCCTATGAAGTCATAGTGCCCAACGATTACCTCTACAACTACTGGCTGTGGTGGACTTTCCCCGGGAAGATCAACGGACATGAGCTCACCATAGTGGGATTCTACTACAGCGAGACTGACAATGCCGTATTCGTCACAGATGAGTGCTACAGATACAAGTACATCTCGACCACATCGAATATGACCGTATGTCCCGAGGATAAGGAAGCCGTTATAGCGCATTTCCAGGAACAGAACAAGGAGATAGTAGACACCTATGCCGATGCCCAAAGAGAGTATATGAACGGTATCAGCGAGACCGTGAAGAGAACGATGCTCATAGCTGCCATAGTACTCGGTATATCCCTGGTGGAGATATTCCTTATGCTCAGATCTTCGTTCCTCTCAAGAGTCAAGGAGGTCGGTACTCTGCGAGCCATTGGACTGAAGAAAGCCGATATATACAAGATGTTCCTAGGGGAGATCCTGGTCATCACTTTCTTTACATCGACACTGGGATTTGCGGTCATGGGATATATACTCAACAACCTTACACAATATCAGTTCTTTGCGAACCAATATGTGTTTGACAAGAGAGTCATCCTCATATCAGTAGCCGTGGTATATGTATCCAATATACTCTTCGGACTTATGCCCGTGTTCTTCACCATGCGCAAGACACCGGCTCAGATCCTGGCTAGAACAGACGTGGATTAGGATAATACACAGTTTGAAAAAAGTCTCACGCAGCTTAACTTGCGTGAGACTTTTCTATTTGTTTTATATCACCGCATGTGGCGGAGAGACTTTTATTCGTTCTGGATCGCTACCCATCTTCTGTGGCAGTCGGACTCTGCTTTCCTGTTCAGCAAAGTCATTATGACAAGAACAAGCATCGTTGCTGCAAAGGCCGGCCAGAGGACTGCTATCCCGAACGGATTGCCCAGATGATGCCATACAGTGCCTACTATAGTTCCTGTCAGCATGGAATAGAAGACTCCGTTCTCATCGACCTTTTTCCAGTAAAGCCCGATGATCATCACTATTCCTGATACTGAATTGATCTGGGCTGCACCTGTAAGCTGTCCGAGGAGCGATGGGGCGTTCCCGCCGAGCATTGCGAGTCCGAAGGATGCGACAGTGGCAAATATAACAGCGACAAGCTTGATCTCCTTATCGTCTGCTTTCTTTCTTATGTATGCCTTGTAAAGGTTGTTGCAGAAAATATTGGACACCGCAAGCAGGGATGCGGGTGCTGTTGATATAGTTGCTGCGCATATGGCCATGCTAATCATCACTGAGAATGCCGGTCCTATGGTTTTTGCCAGGGTGGCAAGTGCTGTATTCTGAGGGAGCCCCGGTACCATCACTGCTGCGCACATACCGCAGAGTGCTATGGCAGCCGCAAAGGGTATCATGAGGAGAGACCCGATTATAATGCTTCTGCAGCTTGTCTTATAGTCTTTTCCCGAGAAGATGGCACTGGATATGACTGTGTTTGTAGGCTGAGCTATTGCAGCTCCCAATATCATTGCAAGCACGGTCATAAATCCGCCGGAGAAAGGATTCCATGCACTTGTGGGAAGTTCTGCAGAAAGGGCGCTGAAACCACCGAGTTTGCTGAGTGCTCCGAACAATGTTCCGAATATGGCTATCACCATTACAGCGGAGTGGAGTATATTCATTGCCGCTATACCTTTGATACCTCCGGAGACGGTCATAAGAAGCCATACGGCCCATACTATCCAGAACAGTATTTTTTGATCTATACCCGTGATAGGAGCAAGAAGAGCAGATACTGAAGAGGGGACTGTCGCAAGTATCATGCAGTTCGTAAGGGCGATGACGAGTATCATGAGATTCTTGACTTTCTCTCCGAAGAAGAGTTCAAAAGCAGCCGGAACGCTCATGACGCCTCTTTTTCCAACAAGAGTCTGATAGGGCCTTGATACGAACTTTATGAATATGAAGCTGCCGATGCACATACCTATTACGTGTACCATTCCCATAAGTCCGCGTGTGTATCCGGTAGCTGCAGCACTGGTGATAGTGGTGCCGCCTACCATTCCGGCGAACAGCATGGGAATAAGCAGTTTCTGCTTAAGAGTATTCTCAGCGACAAAGTATGCTTTTGCTGATTTTCCTTTTGCTTCGGCAATTTTGCATATAATTACCGAGGCTGCGAGATAGATGATGATTAGAATTGTGTAAAACATTTTTTCTTCCCTTTAATAGTGACATGTCATCACTATTTATACTTTAATGTTTAATGAAAATAAAATGCTAAAATTTAATAGATTTATTAATTTTTTTCATATATAATAGTGACATGTCATTATATGTAGAGAACAGTCATTGATGTTTCTTGAGAAAGTGGGTATCTATACGTCATGAACAGCGATCAACT
>CAYUGP010000175.1:0-3224 GCA_964444315.1 uncultured Oscillospiraceae bacterium
CCCCTCGGAAGCCACACCCTTCACTTCGTGACGGCTCCCATGGTCCACTGGCCTGAGGTCATCATGTCCTACGACGATAAGGATAAGGTGCTCTTTTCCGCAGACGCCTTCGGCAAGTTCGGAGCCAACGACGTCGAGGATCCCGAAGGCTGGGCCTGCGAGGCAAGGCGCTACTATTTCGGCATCGTTGGAAAATACGGTGCCCAGGTGCAGGCAGTGCTCAAAAAACTTGCAAACTTCGACATAAAGTTCATATGCTCCCTTCACGGACCGGTCCTTTCCGAAGATCTCGGGTATTATCTCGATATATACAACACCTGGTCTTCCTTCGGCGTGGAGAGCGAAGGGGTGTTCATAGCATACACCTCCGTTTACGGACATACTAAGGAAGCTGCCGAGCTTCTGGCGGAACTCCTGGAAAAGAAGGGCTGCCCAAGGGTCTCCACAGCGGACCTGGCAAGAGAAGACATGTTCGAATGCGTAGAGGACGCTTTCAGACACGGCACCCTGGTCCTTGCCACGACAACCTACAATACGGATATCTTCCCCTTCATGAAGACCTTCATAAACGAGCTTCTCGAAAGAGGATATCAGAAGAGAAAGATAGCCCTCATAGAGAACGGTTCCTGGGCTCCCACTGCAGCCAAGATAATGAAGGCCATGTTCGAAAAGAGCAAGGAGATAGGCTTTGCGGAGAACACCGTGACCATAACATCGGCATTAAACGATGCAAGCAGAGCTAAACTTGAAGCGCTGGCAGAAGAGCTTTGCGCTGATTTCAGATAAGAGGATATTATGATCGCACTAAACAACGGATGGCAGTTTACAAAAGAGTGGAGCGAAGAATTCCTTGATGGAGGCGGAGCCTTTGAAGAGGTGCGCCTGCCCCACACTAACAGGATGCTCCCCTATCACAACATAGACCACGAGAGCTATCAGATGATATGCGGCTACCGCAAGATCGTGCCTTTCACCGAAGATATGGAAGGGAAAAGAGTCTTCGTGCAGTTCGACGCCGCAGGGCATATAGCTACCGTGTACGTCAACGGCAAAGAAAGGCTTGTCCACAGAAGCGGATATACCGCATTCAGAGTGGAGATAACGGAGGATCTGAAAGAAGGAAAAGCGGATATCGCAGTCAGGCTCGACACGACGGAGAATCCTAAGATCCCGCCCTTTGGCTTCGTAGTCGACTATCTGACCTACGGCGGTCTTTACCGCAGCGTATGGCTCGATATATTGGAGCAGAGCTTTATATCTGACGTCTTTGTTCAGACTCCCGATCTTGAGACGGCTCTTGTGAGCTTCGGGACAGAAGGCGAGGCGAAGGGAGAAAAGACGGTCCTCATCAAGGATGCGGAAGGAAATATCCTTGCAAAGGAAAAGACTACTGCAAATACCGCGGCTCTTAAGGCCCCCGGCGCAAAGCCCTGGAGCGTGGACGAGCCAAGGCTGTATATCTGCCGAGTAGAGATCGAAGGCGGTTCTGCCAAAGAGGTGACTTTCGGCTTCAGAACGGCGGTATTCAAAGCCGACGGCTTTTATCTCAACGGAAAGAAGCTCTTCATCCGCGGTCTCGACAGGCATCAGAGCTATCCGTACATAGGCTATGCGGCTACTGATTCACTTCAGATCGAGGATGCAAGGATACTAAAAGAAGAGCTTTCCTGCAACGCAGTGAGGACTTCCCACTATCCCCAGGCCCAGAGCTTTTTAGACGAGTGCGACCGCATAGGACTTCTCGTCTTTACTGAGATACCGGGATGGCAGCACATAGGCGATGAAGAGTGGAAAAAGCAGGCTGTAGAGAATACGAAGGAAATGGTGCTCCAGTACAGGAACCATCCTTCCATCATACTCTGGGGCGTGCGCATAAATGAGAGCCAGGACGACGATGAGTTCTACAAGGAGACAAACAGAGTCGCCCACGAACTCGATCCATCCCGCCAGACTTCCGGAGTCAGATATATAACGAAGAGCAGCTGCCTCGAAGACGTATACGCCTTCAACGACTTCTCCCACACGGGAAAGAACCCCGGCGTGCAGCCGAAGAAAAAGGTAGTAAAGCCAGAGGATATGTCCAAAGCCCTGCTCATAAGCGAGTGCAACGGTCATATGTTCCCGACCAAGTCCTTCGACAAATGGGAAGTAAGGCAGGACCATGCCTTAAGGCATGCAAGAGTGCTTAACGACGCCATGGCGGACGGCGAGCACGCAGGACTTTTTGCCTGGTGCATGTTCGACTATCCCACCCACAAGGATTTCGGTTCCGGAGACCGCATCTGCTATCACGGAGTCATGGACGGATTCAGAAATCCAAAACCCGCTGCAGCCGTATGGGCGAGCCAGGGAGAAGGTGAAGACATACTTGAGGTAAGCAGCTCCATGGATATAGGGGACTACCCGGCAGGACAGATAGGAGTGGTCTACGTCTTCTCCAATGCAGATAAGGTAAAGCTCTACAAGAACGGGCAGTTCGTCACGGAGCTTGCGACCAGGCCCTACGGAGCTCTTCCCCACAGCCCGCTTGCTGTAGACGACGTCATAGGAGATCTTTTAAAGACCAACGAAGGCTTTACGGGCGGCAAGGAAAAGCTCATCCACGAGTGCCTTGCTGCGGCAAAGAAATACGGCATAAACGACCTGCCTTTAAAGTATACCCTCAAGCTTGGCTGGGCCATGCTAAGGTACGGCATGAAGTATTCCGAGGGCGTGGAGCTATATGGAAAGTACGTTGGAGACTGGGGCGGAGCCGCGACGGTCTGGAGATTCGAAGGCATAAAGGACGGAAAGGTAGTTTCCGTAAAGGAGCTGTCGCCTGACGTAAAGACCCATCTTGACGTCAGGACATCGTCAACTAAGCTGAAAGAAGGCGATACCTACGACATGGCCATGGTGAGGATAAGGCTGCTCAACTCCTACGGTAACGTGCAAAACTACGTCCAGGTACCTTTGCTTTTGGAAGCATCAGGATCGGTGGAGCTTGCAGGCCCTTCCGTGGTCACCCTTGAAGGCGGCATGACAGGCTGCTTCGTTAGGACAAAGGGCATGGCAGGAGAGGGAAGTCTAAAAGTCTCCTGCGAAGGCTGCGAAGACGTATACCTAAATTTTTATGTCGATTGACAAAAATTTCTTGACAACTTTGTTCTTAAGAGCTAAAGTATATGCAACCTGACTTTAGGACTTTAGAATAAAAACATGGTGCTAAACCACATTTTTTAGAA
>CAYUGP010000176.1:0-3215 GCA_964444315.1 uncultured Oscillospiraceae bacterium
AGGTCTGTCTGCTTCCCGAAAATTTTCTCTATTTTCCCTTGCACGTCCATATCTACGGGATTACCGCAGAAGTATGGAATGGTTACGTTATATGCAACGATTTTTGCAAGGCAGGAATAACGCACTTCATCGGTGGCATATAGCTTTGGCAGATCTCCTGCAGATTTCAGCATTGAGAAGAGCTGCTGATGATTGCAACTTTCAGAAGGAATAAGCGTTCCGGACAGAAGGAGTCCCGTAAGGCTTACGAGTTTTCCCTCAAAAGAGGGAAGGGTAGGTCTTAGGAGCCATGATTCAACATTTAAAGAATCATCATATGGCGAAGTGGTAACTAGCACTTTTCCTGTTTTTGTATCGACATTTAATTGATGTAATATGTGTTTCATTTTTTCTCTCCGGACGGGAGAAAGGGACTTTTATACTTTCTCCCGTCATAAATCTTATTTCTTTATTCTCTTCCGAAGGAGTTTAAGCATTGCTTCCGGAAGTTTGCCAAGATCCGAGATATCAAGGAAATGGTTTGCACCATATATCCCTTTGATTGTCGGCTTGTCGCTTCCGATGGCAGCGGCTATAAGGAATATACCGGCATCGTCACATTCCTTGACGATTATCGATAGATCCTTTGCGGCCGCAGATCCACCGTAACCGGAATCAGCAGGTTGTCCGTCAGATATGATAAACAGCAGTTTATCAAGGGTTTCCTGACGTTTGAGACGTTCCATCATGAACCTTAGAGCAAATCCGTCTCTGTTCGAGCTTCTTGCAGATATGTTCATGAGGCGGTACCGATCGTCTTTGCTTTTTGATCCGTATTCGGTATAAGGGAAAAGTGCAACTCCCCAGGAGGTACTGTGGCCATAGATGGAAATTGGAATATCCATCGCATCGCAGTATTCATAAAGGAGAATAGCAGCCCTTTTAGCAGCTTCTTCTCTGTCTCCCCACATAGACCCTGACTCGTCTATCAAAACCCCTACAGAAAGCGAATTTTCAGGTTCTACATGGACGTTTTTCTTAAAGACCCTATAATCTTCTCTTGCGAAAGAGGAGGGAGAAAGGGAAGAACCGCAATAGCGGTTTCTGATCTCAAAGTCTTCTTGCTCTTCCTGAAGGAAGGTCGATTTGCGTGCCATAGATTTTGCTATTTTCTTAAGAGGCTGTGCAATGTACTCGTACTGCCTTCGATTCTCGTCCGTGATTTTTTGAAGTATCACGTTGCAATCAACATTCCTGTGAATATTAGGAAAGTCTATAGACTTGGCAAAGCTTTGAATGTCTTTAACAAGAGTATTTTCCTTTTCCTCGTCTTCGATCTCTTCTCCTATTTTCCTTAGAAGACTGCTTAGTTCCAGTTTTGTCTGGGACTCCATTTCCGCCTCTTCATATGTCCATACGCCGGATCCGTTTGTTGTAATGGAATCCGTCTGTGTGTACATCGGGTTTGCAGGATTTCCTGCATTGTCAGTCCCAGAGGATGACAGATCAGGCGTTTCGGATGAGGGAAGGGCACCAAACAACTCTTCGAGCAGCTTTTTAAGTTCTTCGAGCTCTTCTTCCGTTAAGGAAGGCGGAGCAGCCGCAGAAGAATTGCCTGTTGCTTGGCCAGATCCCGGGGATCCGGGGGCCTCGCTGCTTTTCGGGCCATTCCCCGATTCAGAATCCTTTTCATCTTTGTCTTCCATCTTAAAAAGGTCTCTTATATGCGGCCAGATAGCAATAATGACATTATTCATTGCTCTGCAGAGCTCGATCTGCGTTCTTGCTGCCAGGTATTCATCAAGACAGGGCTCTATGACATCAAAGAGCTTGTATAGTTCTGTCTCTTCATCCTCTTCTTCAAGGGTTTTAATTTCTGTAAACCTGGAATAGAAGAGGATCAGGTTGAGGATAGCCGACAGCTTTGCGTTCGGTTCTTCCTTTTCATAACATTCAAGATTCTCTTTGAAGGAAGCTCCCCGTAGATATGTTCTTCTTCTTGCGAATACCAATCCGTCATAAAGGGATTTGTGCTTTGTAAGATAGTCAAGGATGAGTTCTTCTATCCTGCCGTCTTCAAGACAGTTCGAAAGATTAAGTCCGACACTTCCTGCAAGGAGCTTAGCAAGCTTTTCGTCCTGTATCACCGTTTTTATTTCGTCAAGATAAACCATGTCTTTTTTACTGACTTTTGGTTCTTCGGGATAGAAAGTTCCAGAACATATGGAGCTATACCAGGTCGTGGAAGCTGTGAAACAGGTAAATAGCCGATGGCCTATTTCGTGAGCAAGAAGTCCGAGCCTTAATCTGAATGCGTCCTCTTCTGTGCAGTCTTTATAGAAATCAGGATTTCCCACGTTTATGTGGTAGGACCTGTTATCCGTGTAGGCTACAAAAGAAGGGTCGTTTACATTCTCGATGATCACAGGGACGTCCGGAAGACCGAACTCCCGGTGCACCTCCTTTGCCTTGAGAGACAGATAGCTTCTCAGCCTGTCAGATGTTTTAAGACGATCTGATACCAGTTTCATTCTTTTATCAAGGTTCATTGGCAGTCCTCCTTTTATGCTGCGATCAGATCACAGTCGGAGACTATAGACATGATGTCTTCCATCTGGTCAGGCTCCGTCGTGATGGCCGATAGAATGAAGTGTCTGAACGCGAATTCAGGGTTTCTTCCTCTCTTGATCGCCATAGCAAAGGGATATAGACTGCGCAGCGTGGCGTATGCGTTAGCGCCGAGCTGCCTGCCCGCTTCTTCAGCTTTTTTGTAGACTTCAACGATCTTTTCAAGAAGGGATTCGTCGTCGATCCCGCATTTCTTGCCGACTATGCCCATAACTTCCGTATCGGAGAGCTGGTCAAGTGTAGCGAAATACTGAAAACGTGATCTGAATGCCGGATTCATTACATGCACTCCGGGATCATCAGGACGGTTAGTCGTTGCGATGATCATAAAATCCTTGTGCCTTTTTATGTCTCCGTACATCGCGTTGACGACACCGGTTCCTTCTTTATCAAGAACATCATTGAAGAATGACAATGCACCTGCGTCGCGGAGATTTCCCACTTCTTCAAACACCAGACAGTATCCGTTTTCGATCGCTCTGATTATGGCTGATTTGATCATGCGGTAGGAAACGCCGGGAGCGTTTTTGGGGACCTTTGCAATGATCTCCTTTACCTTCGTTATCAGCTGCTCGCTAACAAGGCGGTAAACCTCTGACGGATCGATC
>CAYUGP010000177.1:0-3207 GCA_964444315.1 uncultured Oscillospiraceae bacterium
GGTACAAGCTCCTTGTATTCCTCGTCCGGGAACTCCTCTTCATAGTACTCCCCTGTCTCAACGTTGAACCTCAGGAGGCTTTTTCCTTCTTCCTTGCCGGAAACGAAAGTGAATATGCTGCCCTCTGCAGAGATCAATGCATAGTAATATGGCGAGTCGCTTCCCGGAAGCTTAAGGTATGTAAGTTTTGAAAAATCGCTGCCGCAGTACAGGATCTCTTTCCAGTTCGGTCCTCCTATGACCATGCCGCTGTCATTCATATAGTAATTGTACGAATAGAAGGAAGATACGTCTTCAGGAATATCGAGTTCCATAACGGCCAGCGTGGGATCCGGAGCCTGGATACCGTAGTGGATAACAGAGTCCGATTCCTCCTGAAGTATCCAGTAATCCGTAAGTCTGAATACCGCTTCTCTTATGCCGCTCATGAAGGGATATACGACGGTCCATTCCGTTGAGCCCGGTTCTACATTACCGAGGCCTCCGTCTTTAGTGATGCAGTATATCCTGCCGTTTTCCGCTTCTATACTTGCTATGACCGAAGGGAATTCACTGAAAGCAAGGACTTCTCCCTGCTCAGCATCTACAATTTCTATGCAGGCCGAATAGTGAGCGGCTATGACCGGCATACCGGCAAGTTCCGTGAATATCATCCCGCCGCTGTATCCGGAATCGCTGAAATCTCTTTTGCTTTGCCAGATCCTGTTTCCTGTCTCAAGATCGTAAAGATCAAGGTAGTGGGTATTCTCCCCGAAGCTTTGTACCATGATCCCTTCTGCCATACCTGACATATTGCTCAAAGACCAGGAATATGAAAGTGCCAGCGTATTATCTCCTGTGAATACGGCGTTATCAAAATACAGCTCCGCATCCTCACCGAGATCAAGATCGAATATTCGATCTTTGCTTTCCATATCGACGACGAATACACCTGTCAGAAGATATGTTGTATCGCTGTATCCTACAGCAGCCTTCTTTCCGTCAGCAGATACTGCAAGAAGACTATAAGTCCTCAGCTCAGGTAGCTCGTATCTTTCTTTTATTTCTTTTGCAGCTATATCGATCGATACGACTTCCCTGTTTGACAAAGCTGTGACGTACTTTCCGTCTTCCGAAGCGATCGCTCCGTATATATTGATGTAATCACCTTCTCTGCCCAAGGTGAAAACAGATATCTCTTCCCCGCTCTTTGCGTCTATAAAGAAGAGATCGTCAGATGAATACATGATGAGTATTCCGGAGTCCGAAATACTCGAAATATCCGTATTAAGCGTATCTTCAAACGGCTTTGTCCAAAGGACCTGCTTCATATCCGTATCCCATGACGTGACCTGTCCGTCTTCAGTCAGAGAAACGAGTATATCCCTTTCAGGGCTGAGGATGAACTCCTTTACCCTTTCTCCGTGCTTCAAAGCGCAGGATGCTACATAGCTTCCCTTAAAGCCTACGTTCCAAGGCGTGGAATATGCTCCTACGCTCCTTGCAAGGGCGTACTGAGCTTTAGATATGAGGGGCCTTTCACTGTCTTTAAGAGGAAGAGCCTCCATGGCGACTGCTATGGAGCCAAGCCTGTCTCCTTCATCGAACAATGTATTAGATTCGGAGGCAAGGTACATTGACTGGTTGCGGAGAGCCTGCTCGTAATTCTTCTTGATCACGGCATTGCGGTTCAAGAGCACTCCGATGAACGTAAGTGCAATAACTGCAGCAACTGACCCCAGTGCAAAGTTTCTTCTTCTCTTGTACCTTTGCTCTCTTCTGTAGAGCTCATCGAATTTGCATCCGAGAAGTGCAGCGAATATGCGAAGCTTCTCCTTTTCGAAAAGCTTCCATCTCTTACCGTCAGTGTCAGCCACTATATTTGCAGCAAGAGGCTCTATATCTATGTCTTTACCGCTGTTTTCATCATAGATCTTTGTAAGGACCTCAGGGAAGGACTCTTCAGGAGCCCCGTCAATGAGCACGCTCAAGACGTGGTCATGGCCGTGGGTCTTTGAAAAGTAAGTTATCTCCCTTTTTACCCATTCGGATTTGGGCGTATCAGGACTGCATATGACTATGAGGTACTCGGAATCATCGAGGGCCTCAGTGATGTTGTCAGAAAGACTGCCTGAGATCGGCAGCTCGTCCTGGTCTCGGAATACTATACCGATCTTTGACGATCCGTCCTTTTGTAGGTCTTTAGGTACCTTAAAATGCTCGATAGCTCTGTGCAGTTTCACTGCCACCTTCATATCGAGCGGTTTGTGTCTGTAGCTTATGAACGCCTTGTATCTGTATGACATCTTCGTTTCCATCCAATCATTCCTGTGTAAAAGAATTGCACATATGTATATGGATATATAATAACACAAAAAAATAAGACTGTACCTTTTACAGTCTTATTCCGCAATGTTTACTGTTTAGTTATGTTGTCATATTTTTGCTTAAGATCATTCAGCATATTGTGATTGATAATAGCTTTACGCTGCAGTCTTCCAACAACGATCCCAGCATCTATACCCTGCTTTTCTGCGAAACGAATGACGCTATATCTTGAGAAATCACCTGATACGCAAAAATTCTCAAATTCTCCGATATCTATGAGTGTATTTTCGGCCCAAGCATCGGCCTGCTTTTCATGTTCATCAGTCATCTCATCTACAGATCCGATATGTCCTAAGACTATATGCGCAAGTTCATGGAACATACTGAACCAGAATCTATCAGCATCTTTACCTCTTACAGTAAGCCCCATAACGATCCTGTTGCCATCGTAAAAAGTAGCTCCCTGCAAAAAAGATCCTTTGAGATGAGGAAGATAGACCAATGCGATGCCGCATTCAGCAAGGACTCTCTTTAATTCCTCGCAAAATACATCCGGGTCAAGTAAAGTCATCCTGCGTATTTCCGGTATAACTGAAATCAATCTCTTTATGTTTATCGGATCAGTATCAATTGCCCTCGATTCGATCCTTGCTTCCTGCGCCCATGCCATTAATGCAAGATCACTTTTTTCTGTTACTTTAAGTCTCCTGCATGCTATATTCGTTATTTGGCTGTTCTCAAGTAATGACAGATCTACAACGCTGAAATACTTTCTGAGATTGATGACTCTTTCTTTAGCATTCTTTGTTTCGGGCACCCAGCCATAAACAGACATCTCATGATAAGGCAGCTTCTTTGCTATTTCGATATCATGATCCATGCTGTTTTCTTCTTTGATTT
>CAYUGP010000178.1:0-3185 GCA_964444315.1 uncultured Oscillospiraceae bacterium
AGAGATCCTGCGATCAGTCCGCCCAGAGCCATCTTTCCGCGCACGAATCCCCCCGCTACGGGAGCGACAACTGCCATGATCGCGGGGACCACCATTTCTTTAAGAGAAGCAGCCGTTGAGATATCGACACAGCGGGCATAGTCGGGCTTTGAAGTTCCTTCCATGATGCCGGGATCCTCTCTGAACTGGCGTCTTACTTCTTCGATCATGTGGTTGGCAGCCTTTGAAACTGAATTCATGGTGAATGCCGAGAACATGAACGGGAGCATAGCTCCTATGAACATGCCTACTATGACCTTCGGATCCAGGATATTGATCGGCTCGGTGATCTTTGCAGCATCGGCATAGGATGCGAAGAGAGCAAGAGCTGTAAGTGCAGCGGATCCGATTGCGAATCCTTTGCCTATGGCGGCAGTTGTATTTCCTACGGAATCGAGTTTATCCGTTATATCACGGACTTCTTCCGGAAGTCCGGACATCTCGGCGATACCGCCTGCGTTGTCAGCTACGGGACCGTATGCATCTACCGCTATGGTCATTCCTGCGGTAGAGAGCATTCCCACTGCGGAAAGAGCTATACCGTAAAGTCCTGCTATAAGATATGCGACCATAATGCCTACTCCTATGAGAAGTATGGGCCATACTGTGGAAAGCATTCCTACTCCAAGTCCTGAGATGATAGTAGTTCCTGCTCCTGTCTGGGAAGCTTCGGCTATGTTCTTTACGCTCTTGTAGTCTGCAGATGTATAGACCTCTGTGAGTTTTCCGATTGCAGTTCCGACTGCAAGACCTGCGATGACAGCTACGGCACATCTGAAATCTCCGAAGAAACTCTTTGAGAGTATCACGGATACGACAGCAGCAACTCCTGCTGCAAGATATGTACCGAGATTTAGAGCTTTTGCAGGATCTGAGTTTTCATCTCCCTTGACGGAAATGATACCTATAAGGGATGCAAGTATTCCTGCTGCGGATACGATGAGCGGGAAAAGGACTCCGCTTTCGCTCTTGTATGCGAAACCTGCTGCAAGAGCAAGGGTTATGGCGGAAATGATAGAGCCTACATATGATTCGAAAAGGTCTGAACCCATACCGGCTATATCGCCAACGTTGTCACCGACGTTATCGGCTATAACTGCAGGATTGCGGGGGTCGTCCTCCGGGATCCCTGCTTCTACTTTTCCGACCAGGTCTGCCCCGACATCTGCTGCTTTGGTATAGATACCGCCGCCTACCCTGCCGAACAGAGCCATGGAAGAAGCTCCTAAGGAGAAACCCATAAGGCATTTTGCTGCCATGTCATTGGGGAGAAATGCTACTGCAAGTCCGACACCAAGAAGTCCCAGTCCTACGACACAAAGACCCATGACTGCACCGGATCTGAATGCGACTTTGAGAGCGGCTTTCATACCTCCCTCTCTGGCTGCATTTGTCGTACGCACGTTTCCTCTAGTTGCGACCTGCATTCCGAAGAAACCCGCAAACACTGAAAAGACTGCACCGAATACGTACAGACCAGCCGTTACCCAGCTGATACCGAAGCCAAGAACAACGGTCAGCAGTACTACCACTATTGCCATGGTCTTGTATTCCCTCTTAAGGAATGCCATAGCACCTTCATGGATGAATCCCGCCAGCTCCGTCATCCTCTCGTTACCTGTGCTCTGCTTGCTGATCCAGCTTGCAAGACATGCAGCAACGATAAGAGCCACGATGCCGATACAGGGAGCAACGTAATACCATAAGCTCATTTTAAAAGTCCCTCCTTGAAAAAGTACTTATTTGATTACAAGCAAGACTACCGTCAGAGCGACGAAAACGACACCCAGCACTATAGTAAGTTTGTTGAGCAGAGCGTCATAGCCTTTGCTTTTTTTCTTGTAAGCGCTGGAAGCACCTGCTCCTGCGATCGTAGAAGAAAGACCTTCGCCGTTAGATGACTGAAGCATAACAGCAACGATCACGAGAAGGGAGATGACTCCCAAAGCTATCATTAGAATCGTTCTCATAAAAATACAACCTCCTGATGAGATAACGGATATTTTACCATAGCTTCCCGTTAAGAGCAAGAATAAATTAGAAACGGACTATCTCCAGGAAATCAGCCGGTTTAAGGCTTGCGCCTCCGACCAGAGCGCCGTCGATGTCCGGCATGTTCATGAGCTCGGATGCATTCGCAGGTTTTACCGATCCGCCGTACTGAATGACTATCTCTTCTGAAACTTCACTGCCATACAGTTTCTTGAGCACCTTTCTTACAAAGGCACACATATCCTGTGCCTGCTTGGGGGTAGCTGTTTTTCCTGTGCCTATAGCCCATATAGGTTCATAAGCTATGGTCACCTTTTTTGCGTCTTCGGCACTCAGTCCTTTGAAAGCAGCGATGACCTGTTTTTCGACGAATTCCTTTTCACCGCCGGCTTCACGGGTCTTGAGGTTTTCTCCGACACAAAGAATGGGAAGAAGTCCTACAGCAAGAGCTTTCTTTACCTTCTTGTTGACCGTTGTATCAGTCTCCTTGAAGTACTGGCGTCTTTCAGAGTGTCCTATGATGCAGTATGTGACGCCTATGCTTTTAAGCATCTCAGCTGATACTTCGCCAGTATATGCACCTTCGGATTCCCAATGCATATTCTCAGCCGCAACTCCTATGCCGGTGCCTTTGAAGGCTTTGACTAATGTTTCAAGATCTATGAACGGTGCGGCTATTGCTACTTTAACACTGCTGGCTTCATAAATCTTTGTGAATTCCGCCGCAAAAGCTTTTGCTTCCTTTGGCGTTTTGTACATCTTCCAGTTTCCTGCTATAAAAGGTGTTCTCATTTATTTGTCCTCCAATGCTGCAACTCCGGGAAGCTCTTTTCCTTCAAGGAATTCGAGGGATGCTCCGCCGCCGGTTGATATATGTGTCATCTTATCGTCAAGACCGAACTTCTTGACCGCTGCGGCGCTGTCTCCTCCGCCTATGACTGTTATTGCGCTGCTGTCTGCCATGGCCTGAGCCACTGCCTTGGTGCCGTCCTGGAAATCAGCGAACTCAAATACTCCCATAGGGCCGTTCCATACGACTGTTCCGGCGTTCTTTATCTCTTCCGTATAAAGAGCAATGGTCTTGGGTCCTATATCCATGACCATCCATCCGTCAGGCATAGCATCGGAATCGGCATAGCATGTCTTGCAACCGT
>CAYUGP010000179.1:0-3169 GCA_964444315.1 uncultured Oscillospiraceae bacterium
AGACCTTAAAGACAGCAAGTATGAGGTCGCCATAAGCGCAGAGAACGGCATAGCTCTCTTTGCTACCGATACGGATGTGGTGGATACAGCAGATTATGAAGAAGGATATGAGCCAAAGCTCATAAAGATATACGGAGACGCTAAGATCCTGGCCCCGGAAGAGGGCGAGATAAACCGCTACGGCTTCGATCCATACAGGAGCGTGACGCCGGGAGAGTCGGTCTACTCAAAAGATGACAAGGAAGAGGCAGCTTCCGCCGTACGCATCGCCGTTCCGAAAGGCCCCTCGCCTGAAACCGGAGAGCTCGAAAGCATCCTCTGGCTCGGCATCATGGCCTTATGCCTTGCCGGCGCTGCAGTAATGTATATGCGCAGAGCAAGCCTTGATGGGAAGCACTACAGACAATGATGGCTGAAGGATACATCACATATACGGTCACCAAGGAAGACGAAGGGAAGTACGTCAAAGAAATACTCAGGAGCCGGATGGACTTCTCATCCAGGCTCCTGACTAAGGTAAAATACCACGGCGACGTCCAGCTCAACGGAAAGCACGTCACAGTGCGCCAGAGAGTATCGGAAGGCGACGTTATAACCGCCAGATATCCCGAGGAGGAGAGCTATTTCAAAGCAGAGGATATCCCTCTTGACGTAGTCTATGAAGACGGGGATCTCATGCTCATAAACAAGCAGCCCGGCCTCATAGTTCATCCCACCTACAATTTCCCCACGGGCACCCTTGCCAATGCGGTCACTTTTCACATGCAGCAAAGGGGTGAAGTATACAAGCTCAGGTTCGTGAACCGCCTTGATATGAACACCTCCGGCCTTGTTATAGTGGCGAAGAACGCCCACGCCCAGGACGTCATCTCAAGGCAGATGCAGGAAAACTCCACCGTAAAGAATTACATAGCCATAGTCCACGGCATCATGGAAGGCTCGGGGACCGTGGACGAGCCCATAGACAGGGATCCCGGTCACAAGGCGAGAAGACATGTGACAGCGGACGGATATCCTTCCGTGACCCACTGGGAGGTCCTCAAGACCTGGGAAGGGAAGAAGTATGGGGATATCGAAGGCTTCAGCATGCTCAAGCTCAAGCTGGACACCGGCCGCACCCACCAGATAAGGGTGCACATGTCATACCTCGGGCATCCCATAGTGGGAGACGAGCTCTACGGCCAGCTGTTTGGGTACGACGTGCCCCCTGAATGGATGAAAAGGCAGGCGCTCCATGCAGCCCATCTTGAGCTCGATCATCCCGTGACAGGAAAGAGGATAATTGCCGATGCGGCTCTTCCAGAAGATATGGAGCGCTGCATAAGATACATAGAAAGCAGTTTATGAGAGTAATACTTGCAAGCGGATCTCCGAGAAGGAGAGAGCTGCTCAAAAAAATATACGATGACTTTGAAGTAATGACCGCACCCGTTGACGAGAGGGTCATAGAGCAAAGGATAGAGGAAGAGCTAAAAGGCCTTCCCATGTATGAGGTCGCCTCTTCCATGGTCATACAGCTTTCAAAGGCTAAGGCTCTTGCGGTCTTCGAAGAGCTGGGCTGCCCAGGAGGTTGCCTTGTCATAGGAGCAGATACGGCGGTTGCTGTCAGCGACGAGATAATGGGAAAGCCCAGAGACAGGGACGATGCCGTCAGGATGCTAAGAAAGCTGTCAAGAGAGAAACAGTATGTCCTTACAGGGGTGACTTTCATAAAGGACAGAGAGGTCCGTTCATTCGCTGAGACATCTCTTGTTTACTTCAATCCTCTCGATGATGAGCAGGAGAAAAAGATACAGGACTACTGCGATACGGAAGAGCCCTACGACAAAGCCGGGGCTTACGGCATACAGCTCATAGGGGACCAGATAGTGGATCATTATGAGGGATCCTTCGACAACATAATGGGTTTCCCTGTGGAAAGGATAAGGAAGGAGCTCGGGTCATGGCAGTCAGCGGAATGAAACTGCTCTTCAATGGAAAAGAAGCTTTTCCCGAGATCCTAAGATGCATAGATGAAGCCCGCGAGAGCATATATATAAACATGTTCATATGGAGGAACGACTCCATAGGAAGAGATATCGCCCGCGCGGTTTTGGATGCGGCAAACAGAGGAGTGGATGTTACCATCTCAAAGGACAGATACGGATGTATCTGCGAGCTTTGCGAGGAAAACAGACAGTCCTTTTTTCATCACGATATATCGGCAGGGGAAAGGATAAAGATCAAAGCCCTTGAGTATATATACAACAGGGATCTTCTGAAGGAGAAAAGGGAAGATATAGAAGATCCTTTGCTCGGTATGCTCAGAGCCCATCCGGGCGTGCACATCCTTGATGAAGTGAACAAATACGACCATTCCAAGTACTATATCTTCGACAGGAAGATACTCATCTTCGGCGGGATCAACATAGAGGACAAGGAACTTTATGAAGACAGGGCCGGAAGAGAGTATTCCGACTACATGGTCGAGCTGACAGGGGAAGAGTACGTTAAGGCATTCCTCGGAAGAAACATCGGGAAAGGCACGGGAGAGCCCGGTATCTTCAGGATGAACGTGAAAAAGCCCGTGAAGATCTTCGAGCTTGAAGACGCTTTCTTAAGCCTCATAAACGGAGCGGAGAAAGAGCTGACCATAGTCATGGCCTACTTTTCGCCTCTGCCGAAGTTCATGAAGGCCATAAAGGAGGCTGCGGCAAGAGGAGTATCGGTAAAGCTGGTAGTACCTGCTCTTGCCAATTTCACCGACGATACGAACAAGAGGACGGTCAGGAAGCTCATGAGGCTCTGCGGAGAGAACATCTCCGTATGGCTTTCGCCGAAGATGCTCCACGCCAAGCTCCTCATGAGCGAAAAGGAGATCATCCTTGGCTCATGCAATATAACGAAGAAGGCTTTCGGTCAGCTCGACGAGCTCGACCTCCGCATTGAAAGGGATGGAAGTGAGTTCGAAAAGCAGACGGAAGAAAGTGTCCGGAAGATCATAGCTGAATCGGCTTTGGTCTCGGCAGACAGTCCGCCGCCGTATAACAGGATACTCGCGGCATTCGAAGGAGTGCTCATGTGATATGCAGACTTTACCTTGTGGAAAAGTCTGCATATTTTTTCTTAAACTTGTAAGAGATTACTATGGAGAAAACATACCATCGTTACATATGGCGAAATACGTAGC
>CAYUGP010000180.1:0-3163 GCA_964444315.1 uncultured Oscillospiraceae bacterium
CGCAGCTCTCTATATGCTCAGCCTTGCAGTTTACTACTCTTTCTCACAGGCAATATTATTTAATTGCGTATACTTTAGCTCCAATGGACAAAAATGTCAACAGTTTTTTATTCGACCGTTACTGATTTTGCCAGATTCCTGGGTTTGTCCACATCAAGCCCCTTAGATACGCTGAGATAGTAAGCAAGAAGCTGCAGAGGAACTATGGCAAGGCAGCCCATGAAATGAGGATCTGTCTTCGGAATGTATACGGTGAAGTCCGATGAGTCCTCGATGCTGTAGTTGCCGTCGGCTGTAAGGCTCATGAGGTATGCTCCCCTCGCCTTGCACTCAATCATATTGCTCAGGGTCTTTTCTATGAGCTCTTTCTGAGTAAGTATGCCAACTACCAGTATGCCGTTTTCCACCAGACTTATCGTACCATGCTTCAGTTCTCCGGCAGCGTAGGCTTCACTGTGGATATAGCTGATCTCCTTCATCTTGAGACTTCCCTCAAGACAGATGGCATAGTCAAGTCCCCTGCCGATGAAAAACATATCGTGAGCATTGGAATACTTTGCTGCGAACCATTGCACTCTGTTCTTTTCCTCCAATATGCGCTCTATCTTCTCTGGTATGGTCTGAAGTTCCGAAACGAGTTTTGAATACTCTTCACTGCTTAGAGCCCCTTTTACCCTGGCCAGCTCAAGAGCCAGAGCATGCATGCATATGAGCTGGGCACTGTAAGCCTTCGTTGTCGCGACGGCGATCTCAGGACCTGCCTTGGTATATATTACCCTGTCTGCTTCTCTTGCAATGCTGGAGCCCAGTACATTGACTACGGCAAGGGTCTTGAGACCCTTGCTCTTTGCCTCGCGAAGAGCAGCAAGGGTATCTGCGGTCTCTCCGGACTGAGATATGAGGACTACCAGAGACTCCGGATCGGGAAGGAGCTTTCTGTAGCGGTATTCCGAAGCAAGTTCAACTCTCACCGGCACCCCTGCCATATCCTCTATGACGTACTGAGCCTGCATGCCAACGTGCCATGACGATCCGCAGGCCACGATAGTCACGCTCTTTATCTTTTCCAGCTCTTCTTCAGAAATGACTTCGCTAAGATCTATGCGCCCCTCCTTTATGAGGCTACCGAGAGTGTCCCTCACAGCCTGGGGCTGCTCGTGGATCTCCTTGATCATGAAATGCTCGAAGCCGCCTTTTTCCGCAGATTTTGCATCCCAGGTGATCTCCGTGGGAGCGATTTCTATCTCATCTCCATTAAGGTCATAGAAGTGGACTTCTCCAGGCAGTATCCTCGCTGCCTGAAGGTTTCCTATGTAGTAGACAGATCTCGTGTATTTGAGTATAGCGGGAACATCGGAAGCTATATATGATTCACCGTCTGCTATGCCTATGATTATGGGGCTGTCTTTTCTGGCCACGTAGATCTCTCCGGGATAGTCCTTGAACATGAGCTCCAGCGCATAGCTTCCGTGGGTCCTCACCATCATCCTGTTGATGGCGTCTATGGGGCCGATCTTATACTTTTTGTAATAGTAATCGACCAGTTTGATTACGACCTCCGTATCCGTCTGGCTGTAGAACTGGTAACCGTTTTTTAGAAGCTTTTCTCTCAGCTCCTCATAGTTTTCTATGATGCCGTTGTGGACGCCCACCACATTGGACTCAACGGGACCTGAAGCCGATTTTTTTGCGTTGCCGCTGACGTGGGGGTGGGCATTCTCCTGTGTCGGCTCCCCGTGGGTAGCCCAGCGGGTGTGACCTATGCCGCAGCAGCCTGCAAGAGCATGACCGCCGTCGGTCTTTTCCGCCAGGTTCCTGAGTTTGCCGGTAGCTTTGACCACCTCTGCAAGTTTATCTCCGTTCCTGACTGCCATGCCGGCGGAATCGTAACCCCTGTATTCCAGTTTCTCCAGACTCTCAAGCAGTATGGGAGCCGCTTCATGCTCTCCCGTAAAACCGACTATACCGCACATATCTATCTCCTTAAATAGAAACGGGTGGATACTAAAACATATCCACCCCATTGTGAATTTTTTCCGGACCGTATTATATACTATTTCACATTTACTGTAAACTGTATATTCACACTCTCGCATCCTTCGCAGGATATTTTCAGATTTCCCTCGCCGGGAACTCCCTTTGTTTTTATGTAGCAACCCGCCATACCACCCTCAAGAGTCGACGCAGAAGGTCCTGCCAGTTCCACTGCGCCGGAGGCTTCGAAGAATACCGGTACCTGATGGTAGATCTGGACGTTTCCGTATGCATTGAGCACTCTTACTCTCACCGCAGCCATGTCATATATGTCCCCTTCACTGAGCTCATAGGACGAAGTCCTGACATCCAGGTGAATATCCACGTTAGGCGAAAGCTCTTTTACCGAGACCACTTTGCCGTTTTTTATACCTTCGAATCTCCAGACCGTGGCCGATCCGCCCCAGTCTCCGACGTATTTTCCGTAAAGCGCAACACCCTCGGAATACTTCATTCCGTACCTGAACATAGCCCATCCGAGCTTAAGGGTATACTTCAGAGGCATATCGTTTATGCCGTATTTTTTTGCTGCTGCCAGGCATTCGTGTATGAGCTTTTCCTTGCCGCCTGTAAACCCTTCATTGGTCTTTAAGAGGTCTCCCACCACGTCATCCACAGCAAGAGGGCTGTGGGGAAGAGCCTTATACGGCTTAGTACTCAGGGTAGTCACGAACTGGCCGTTCTTGTACAGCCTGACTTCGTCTGCATTGGAAAAAACGTAAACTATGCCTATCTGGCCCGCCGGGTAATCCCCTATATCCATCGAGGAACTGACTTCAAGGACGTCCCTTTCATCGCCCTGGCTGCTCCAAAGAGCCGCTGCGGTCTTGGGATTCCTGAACCCGTCCATGACTCCGTGATAGCATATGCGGTCTCCGGAGCCGAAATCTTTGTGGGTAGGATAATCATACATGCACCAGGCAAAGAGCCCTGCATGCTCTCCGTCCGCCATAGCATCATTGAGAGTCCTCGCATGTCTGAGGGCGTGTTCCTGCCTTACCTCCCACTTGTCGAAGGATTTGGTCGGGAACATGTGGCCGTTGCATTCGCTTATGAGCAGAGCCTTTTGCATATCCACAGGTCTTAACACCTTTTTCTTCGGGAGCACTCCTGCATTTTTCCCGCTGTG
>CAYUGP010000181.1:0-3151 GCA_964444315.1 uncultured Oscillospiraceae bacterium
AGCTTCGAGGCCTTTCTTCGCTTCAACTTTGGCATCTCCGTGCTTTACAAAGCACATGGTGCAGAATGAAAGAAGCACAAAGCACGCCGCATAGGGGAAGAGTATGCGGTAGTCTATGACTCTCATGAGAGTTCCCACCAAGGTCGGTGTCACGATCTGAGCTGTCATAGATGCAGTATAGTAATATCCGGTGAACTTCCCTATATCGGAGCCTTTGCACATCTCCACTACCATAGGCAGAGAGTTTACGTTTATAGCGGCCCAGGCGAGACCCACCAGAGCGAATACAACGTACATGATCACAGTTACGTTGGCAGAACTGGTGGTAAGGAAGTATCCTGTACCGAAGCAAAGCGAAAGGAGTATGGTTCCTGCCATAATGGTCTTCTTCCTTCCGAGCTTCTGAGCAAGTTTACCGATGGGTATGTAGGATATGATAGCTCCGCCTGTTGCAACCGTAAGATAGAGTGATGCTTTGCCTATGCCGGAGCCCATGACCACTGCAACGTATCTTGTGAACCAGGTGGTGACACCGTTGTAGCCTATGAACCAAAGGGCTATGGATGCAAGAAGGAAACCGAGGCTCCTTTTTACTTCTTTCGGAAGAACTTCGTGTCCGGTGCTGTCTTCTTCTGCAAGGTTCCACTCGGGATGCTGGGCTTCCAGTTCCTTGTTCTCAGCGACCAGTTTGTTCTCGTTTATAGTGATGAGAAGGAGCCCTACGGATACGAGCATGATCCCTCCGACTATGAGGAACAGAGGCTGATAGTTAACGTGTTCGAGACCTTCCGTCTTTGATTTGGGGTACATGACTGCGGTTATTATGAGATAAAGTATGCCTCCTACCGCGCCCATGAGATTGATGATGGCGTTTGCCATGGATCTTAAGGGCTTGGGTGTCACATCCGGCATCAGAGCAACTGCAGGAGATCTGTAGGTACCCATCGAGAGGATGACAAGCCCGAGGCATGCCACGAAGGCTATGAGCAGACCCTTAGCAGGAGCTGCAGCATATTTGTTGTCGAAAATGGGCAGCATCTCCAGAAGTATGACTGCTGCTATGGTTCCGAAAAGTATGAAAGGTGTTCTCTTACCGAGCTTTGTGGGCTTTATCCTGTCCGAGATGCTTCCGAAGATAGGAAGCAGGAACAGCGCCACTATGTTATCCAGGGACATGAGGAATCCGGATACGGATTCGTTGAGTTTGAACGTACCCGTCAGGATGAGTGGAACGATCGCGTCGTACATCTGCCAGAATGCGCAGATGGAGAGGAATGCGAATCCCACAAGGAACGTACGTTTGTAGTTGAGTTTCATTGATAAACCTCCGGCTGTCGTTTGCTGTGTATACTTGAATAATAGTCAGAACATATTGTATACTTTGCTGGGCGGTATATAAGACCGCTCACAAAGTTAATTATACTATATCTGAATAAGGAAAACCAAATACTGTGTTTAAAAGATTCAAAAATATAAAAGTAAGCATACTCATACCCTATCTTATCATCACCCTGGCATATCCGCTGTATAAGGTGATGTCTGCTCCGACGATGAAGCTTCAGGTGCTGTCCGACGTCCTCTTTATATTCGGACTCATCCTCTGCCTTCTGGGTGTGGTGTTCAACCTGTACCTCAAAGGTGATTTTGACATAACGTCATTCGTATTCAGAAAAGGAACTGACAAGAGCATGAACAAGACCTTTGCGGCCTTCACGCAGGACCGCAAAGAAAAAAGAGAGGAAAGTTTCAACTATCCTCTCTTCTTAGGGATCTTGTATATCCTTGTTTCAGTCTTTATAGCCTACGTGCTTCTCTAAGCTTTGAAGCTTTCGTACTCTTTAGCTCTGGCCTCATATTTTTCCATTTCACTTTCCGTTGCGTAAATGAAATGTCCTTTGCGTATCTCACGCATCTCTCTGGGTGCGCCTGACTGATCGAGCACGCTCGGATCGTATACTATAGCCCTTCTGGTTCTTTCGACTACAGGGTCGGGCATAGGTACTGAAGACAGCAGAGATATCGTATACGGATGCAGAGGACACTCAAAGAGCGTTTCAGCATCTGCGATCTCGACTATCTCGCCCAGATGTATAACGGCGATCCTGTCTGCTATGAACCTTACGACCGAAAGATCGTGAGCTATGAACAGATAGGTAAGGTTCTTTTCAGCCTTGAGCTTGTTCATAAGGTTCAGAACCTGAGCTCTGATGGATACGTCAAGAGCTGAGATAGGCTCGTCGGCAACGATGAACTTCGGGTCCATGATCATTGCTCTGGCTATACCTACACGCTGTCTCTGTCCGCCTGAGAACTCATGAGGGTATCTGGATTTGTGCTCGGGGAGAAGACCTACATCCTGCAGAGCTCTGTCGACCTTTGCGATCCTTTCTTCCTCGTCTTTGTAGAGGTGGAAGTTGTAAAGTCCTTCGGAAACGCAGTACTCGATGGTGGCTCTTTCGTTAAGAGAAGCTGCAGGATCCTGGAATATCATCTGGATGTTCCTTACGACATTCCTGTCCTCTTCTCTTGAGATCTTTCCTGAGATCCTCTTTCCTTCAAAAAGTATTTCTCCGGCGCTGCACTCGTTGATACGGAGTATAGCTCTTCCGAGAGTCGTCTTTCCGCTTCCGGACTCTCCTACGAGCGCGAATGTCTCGCCCTTGTAGATATCGAAGTTCGCATCCTTGACAGCCACGAATTTCTTCTTTTTGTTTCCTGTATCGAAGGAGATATCCACGTGTCTTATGGAGAGTATGACCTCTCTGTCTTCGTTACTGTTCGACATAGAATGCTCCTCCTTTCTCAGTCATTTTCTTTATCTTTTCATGGAGATCCTGAATAACTGCAGGTTTCTCAAGTTTGGGTGCTCTCGGATCGAGAAGCCATGTCTTTGCAAAGTGTGTGTCGCTCACCTTGAAGAAAGGCGGCTCTTCAACGAAGTCTATCTTGAGAGCATGCGGATTTCTCGGAGCGAACGCATCACCCTTGATCTCGTTGTAAAGTGAAGGCGGGGTACCTGTGATGAAGTAGAGGTCCTCACCCTTTACACCGAGCTGCGGAAGGGATGAAAGCAGAGCCCATGTGTACGGATGCTGAGGCTCGAAGAATACGTCTTCGACCGTTCCGTATTCTATTATCTGTCCGCCGTACA
>CAYUGP010000182.1:0-3067 GCA_964444315.1 uncultured Oscillospiraceae bacterium
AGAGGATTTCATTAAAGCCCTATAATCAGCGGCAAACGCCTATGATTTCGGAGATTTCAAATCGAAGTTTGAGAATATGAAGAAATTATTTACTGCTATACGGACATCTGATCTGGAAATGGTAAAGCAGATCATTGAAAAGAATCCGGAACTGGTCAATTGCACGGCAAAACAACCGCCGAAGAAAGATGATGGGAAGTCGCCTTTGCAGGTCGCTCTTAAAGCCGGAAATACAGCAATTGCGAACTATCTTCTGGATCATGGGGCGGATGTAAACTTCATTGAGGACGAATCCTGCTGCAACCAATGGAGGACACCTGTGCTGCATGATGCCATAAACTGTGCAGTGATGCTTTGCAGATGGAACAGCAATGATAAATACATGGGATTCCGTGTTTTTTCAACAAAGGAAAGGGCTGAGGAAGGTCTGGTTGTTCTGGAAAGGATGCTGGACATGGGGGCGGATGTGAACGCTTTGGATTCCTATGGCAACTCCAGTCTGAATCGTTTTGCTCTTCAGACCAAACAGATTCTCCCTTCGTTCAATTACGTGGAACATTGCGAAGGCTCGGACAGAGTATTTACAGATGAGCTGCATGAAGATCTGAAGAAAGTATTGCAGGCTTTGAAGGATGCCGGAGCAGATCCTTCTTACAAGGCTCCGAATCTCGGCTGCTCTGTCAGTGAATTCTGCAATGAGGGCTCCATATCGATTTTGTTCTATGAAGTATTCGGATGAGACAAATAAAGGAAAACATGCAATCGTTTCTCTGTTGTCAGTAGCTTTAATAGTATGCTGCATGTGTACTTCCTGTGGAGAGGATAAGGATAGTACGGGAGATAATACAGATTATACTATCAACAGCGAATACGAGTATGAATTGACCCCGGATTCCTCTGAGTGGGAAAAACTCACTCCTGAGGAAAGACTTGATGTTTGCAATATACCTCTTGAGATCACGGAGAAAATGACGACAGAGGCTCTGCTCAGGTCCATGGTACATAATCCACGTATTTCCGTTATTTACTTTTATGATGGCGGGACAGACGAAGGGATCGAAAGGTTTTGCCTGCTTATCCCTGCATTGAAAGAACTGCTCAACCGTGATGATATAGCCTCTGTTTTGTCTGGTTATATTGAGAATAAAGATAAATTGAGTGAACATGAGTATAACATAGCAGTTGCATTTTTAAACTATCTTGATCTGACTGATAAATAATCTGCCAATGATTGATCAGTGGGTTTTGTTAGAAGAGTACTGCGCATCATAACGCGGAGTGTGGCGGAAAGAGTCAGTTGGGGGTAAACAGTATGGATCGGTATTTTGAAGGAAAACTGCCTGAGGCTTACTCGGAAACGTTTGTGATCGATGCAAACGACAAAAAGCAAGGTATGAGGTTTCAAATTGCTGCGATCATAATAGCGGCTGTGTTGATCAATGTTTTTTACTTCACGTATGCAAGCCCTAGGCTCGGTGAGATTGCTGCCGGATTTACATTGCTCAAATGTATGTGTTTTGTGGCCGCCCATTATCTGTATGTAGTTTTGCACGAGCTGACTCACGGTTTGGTATACATGCTCCGGACAAAGAAGAAGCTCACGTTCGGATTCAGGCCCCCTTCTGCATACTGCGGCGTACCGGACGTTTATACCTACAGATCCACATCGATGTTGTCCCTATTCGCACCGCTTACGGTTTACAGCATCCTGTTTATATTATTGTTTTTCATTATTAACGAGCCTTTTTCAAAGGCGATGTTTTTGATCCTGCTTGCGCTGCATCTATCCGGCTGTGTCGGTGATCTTTACAGCATAGGGTTGTTTCTTTTCAGATTTAAAGACCCAAGTACTCTTCGAAGAGATTTCGGGCCCAAACAGGTGTATTATACTAAGAATTGATCTTATTAAACTATACTGAATTCAGGGATATAGAGGAATTATGTTTATCGTCGATCATAAAAATCTCACACTGTCTTTTAACGAATTCCACGATGTTTCGGATGAGGATATGCCGCAGTACGGAGAATACTGCCTGCTCGAACTGAAGAACGGGGACTACACCGCCGGCGGCTGGCACCCGTCCGGGGACGGACATTCTGCGGCGGGGTTTTTCTTACGCGGGACCGCAGACACAGTAGATTCGGAGGATGTGGCAAGATGGCACTCACTGGACCGCTATGATCTTACTGCCAGCCTTGAAGAAGAAGGAGTCAACTGGATAAATCTCGGGCCTGAGGAAGATGGCGGAAACAACGTTCAGTTTGAGAAATTCAAATCGTTTGCGGAGAGAAAGAATCCGAAAGAAGAGCAGTTCTGCCTTTTGATCATGAAGGACGGCAGTCTTGCTGCAGGCAGATGGAACAAGTGGCGCAGTGAAGCCGGGGGATATTTTATATATTCGTCGGCATTGGCGAGCCACAGCTCGGACGAGGTATGGGCTTGGACGCCGTTAAGTTCCGATGAGATTTTTGCGATGGAGGAAGAACGGGAGAAGGAAAAAAGGCTCGAAAAGAAACTTAATAAGAACCCGCACACAGATCCCGATTTGTTCAGATACGGAACGGATATCAAGGTATATTACGAAAAAGCCTTGGAAAAGCTGCGCGAGGAATACCCTTGGGCTACTCTTACGATGATGAGGAAGGAAACTCCGGTCTGGCAGATAGCGCCTCTTCACGGTAAATATGTTTTCGGTCAGATCAGCGAAAACTATTATGACGATTCGGATATAGTGACGCCCTGGACAGAGGGCACTACCGCAGACGAGTTCATCGACTTTCTGTGCAGATATACGCGCAATACTGTCGAACGCTCTGATCCGGAAAAGAAATTCAGGCTTGGTACGGATATAAACGCATATCTTGATAAGGCTTTCGAGAATGTAAAAAAAGATTATCGCTGGCTCGAAAAAGGGATGCTGGAAAAGACCTGGCACTACGATATACGGGAAGTTGACGGAGACCTTGAATTCGTCAGAAGTTTCCGGAATGAAAACGAATATTCGGTGGTCGACGCCGAAAGCGCCGAGAAGTTTATAGAATACCTGGAGTACGACTATCAGAGCGC
>CAYUGP010000183.1:0-3055 GCA_964444315.1 uncultured Oscillospiraceae bacterium
TCTTGTCTCATGGTATTGATAAGGCAGTTGAAGTTGCTAAATGCTATGATTTTATTGAAGTTATGCCACCAGCGATTTATGCGCCATTGATTGCAAAGGATTTAATCAAGGATGACTCTTGATGATGCCAAAGTGGTGCTTAAGGATGCGACAGTCATAGTCGAAAAAGCTAAAGAGACCAGTGATATCGCAAATCTGAGCATAAGGAAGGCATCCCGTTCGGTTGCCAATTTTGCCGATGTTGTTTCGACAAACAAGAGCAAGATCTCCGCTTTTACGGGCCTGGTCAATGCTGGCGCAAGTTTGGCATCGCTTTTCGATGACAATAAACCTAAGAAATAATCACAGGAGGGAGTTATGAAATCAACAGGAATAGTCAGAAAATTGGATCAACTCGGCAGAATTGTTATCCCGAAGGAGTTGAGAACGACTTTCGATATTAAGGAAACCGATCCGATTGAGATCTTTGTGGATGGCACGGACATTGTGCTTCGCAAATATCAGCAGAGCTGTGTTTTCTGCGGTGAGGCTGATAATCTTGTTGAGTTTAACGGCAAGGTAGTCTGCGCAAGCTGTCTGAAAAAACTCAAAAAGCTTTAGTATTGACTTAAAAGAATATAAAAATCCTTTTCCTCTTCGGAAAAGGATTTTTTATTTTTCCCAATATGCTCCCGGACTATCCCTTTAGTCCTCCATAGCCGCCAGCTCTTCTTCCGTAAGCTTTGTAAGGTCTATATCCTCGGACTTCTGGTTCCTGTTCTTCTTCTGCTGATTGTCCTTCTTTATCTTCTTTGGATCGCGCTTTATCTCTTCCTTCTTGTATGTGTAATACTCTGAGGAGAGTTTCTCCGCTTTATCGCCTTTTGCCTCTTCAAGGACCAGCCTCGTTTTGATCTGATCTTCGAGTATGTTCACATCGCATACGACAGCATTTCCGTCTCTTGTGGTGATGCGCTCTCCCACATCCGGCATGCCCTTCTTAAGATCGATATATGTATCGTTTTCGTACTGCAGGCAGCACATGAGTCTGCCGCAGATACCCGAGATCTTGTTCGGGTTTAGGGAGAGATTCTGGTTCTTGGCCATTTTGATGGACACCGTATTGAAATCACGCATCCAGGAATGGCAGCAAAGAGGTCTTCCGCAGGGACCTATTCCACCCATCATCTTGGTCTCATCCCTCACACCTATCTGGCGGAGTTCTATCCTCATTTTGAAGGCTGCAGCCAGGTCTTTAACAAGTTCTCTGAAATCGACTCTGCCGTCGGCGGTGAAATAGAATATGACCTTGCTGTTATCGAAGGTATACTCCACATCCACAAGCTTCATATCAAGGCCTCTGGCATCTATCTTTTCCTGACAGATCTGAAGGGCTCGGTCACATTTTGCTATGTTTTCCGCATTCTTCTTTCGGTCGCCCGCATCTGCTTTCCTTATTATCGGTTTGAGCGGCTGGACTACTTCACTGTCATCCACGTCACGTATATCGAACTCAACTGTACCGAATTCTATTCCTCTTGCGGTCTCCACTATGACTTCATCCCCTGCCTTGAGATCGAAATCAAGGGGGTCGAAATAATAGGTCTTTCCCGCAGTTCTGAATTTCACTCCAACTATTCTGGTCATATTTCTCCTTTATACCTTCAGGCAAAGCTGCTTCAGCGTATAGGGAACGCTCTGTCCCTGAAGCAGATACTTTCTTGCTGTTTCCAAATGTTTAATGGCAGAGGCTTTGTTCATATCCCCCTGCAGCATGCCCTCTTCAAGTTTGTCTTCAAGAGCATCGAGAAAACAAAGAGCTGCTGCTCTTAAGTCGTCCTTCCTTACGAGCACAGGCTGGATGACAGCCTTCTTTTTGTAATAGCATATGCTTCCGTTCACAAGAGAGGCAAAACTCATAGCAGCTTCCTCTATATCCTTATCGGGAACGGTCTTTGCTTCTTCCAGATGGAAGCAGGCGCATCTCGATCTTACTGTTGGAAGAAGGGAATCCTCCCTTTCAGCGAGAAGTATGTACACCACCTGCGACACGGGCTCTTCAAGACCCTTGAGAAGCTTGTTCTGGGCGATCTCATTCATGAGATGCGCATCCCTTATGATCGCGACGTACTTGTCTCCGTAAGGCTTGTATTCCGTCCTTTCCAGAAGGCTGAGGATCTGCTCCTTTACTATGGTCTCCCTGCCTTCGCTTTTTTCTATTATGATCAGATCTTCGTGATTTCCGTGTCTGAACTTGCGGTGGGAAAGCTCGTCGTCGCAAAGAACGGTCTCGGCCAGCCACATACCCATTTCATTCCTTGACTCGCTGCTGCCGCCGGAGAAAAGAAATGCGTGACCGGTCCTCCCGGACTCTATCATCTTTTCAATTTGACGTATTATCCCCGAATCAGCCATCTCTTTCAGAAATATACTTCTCCAGTTTTGTACTTATCTCTTCAAAGATCTCATCTATGGATCTCGATGCATCGATCATCACATATCTGTCCTTGTAAATATGGGACAGCTGGATATATCCCTCATAGACTTTCCTGTGGAAGTCCAGGCTCTCCTGCTCCAGACGGTCGAGCTTTTCTCTTTTTCCCGCTCTTGCTATACCGTCCTCAGCAGAAAGGTCGAGAAAAAAGGTAAGGTCCGGATGCATACCGTTTACTGCATATTCGTTTATTATTCTGATCTTGTCTCCAAGATCCCTGCCGTAGCCCTGATACGCTATGGAAGAATCCATGAACCTGTCAGTCAGAACGATCTTTCCTTCCTCAACGGCAGGTCTTATGAGTTGCTCGACATGCTGCGCTCTCGCAGCTGCATAGAGCAGTGCCTCCGTCATATCGTCCATTTCCTTATTATCAGGATCGAGGATGATCTTGCGTATGTCTTCGGAGATCCTGGTACCGCCGGGTTCCCTCGTCATGACCACTGGATAACCTTTTTCAGTAAGGTAGTCAGCAAGAAGCCTGATCTGAGTAGTCTTGACGCTGCCGTCCGGTACTTCAAACGATAAAAAAATACCCTTCATTTATCTTTCACCGCTGTGCCTTTTTGCATATGCATCATC
>CAYUGP010000184.1:0-3048 GCA_964444315.1 uncultured Oscillospiraceae bacterium
CAGGGGAGTACTATGAAGAGGAGTTCCCGGACGAGGAATACAAGGAGCTTGTACCCTCAAGCGGCTGCATTAGCCTAGACGACGAGGTGCTTACAAAACTTGCTCCTGAAAACGGGCAGATCGTTTCAGCTGCATATACAGAAGATGAGAAGTACATTCTGACCCTTGAGGGCGACTACCAGATAAGAAGATATGATGCAAAGACAGGAGAGCTTCTTTCAAGATGCAGTTTCGAATATTCGGGAATATATTCCGAAAGCGATATACGGTGGACAGACAGCGACCAAGGCATTGATGTTATGTTTATACGTAACGACGCATATGTCATAAGCAAAGAAGACTGGGATGTGTCTGCATATATCCCGGGATGCAGCGGATATCTGGCATCAAAGGATTCTTTCGTGATGATCCCGAACAATATACTCTTTTACAAAACAGGTCTATTCAAAAGACATACGGCTGAATCTCTTGCAGGCCTCGGAAATGAAATACTCGGAGACTGGACACTTTCCGAAGAGCAGAAGATGAGATACGGCATACGATAGAAAGGAGATACAGGCATGGCAGAGAATTATCCGGAGCAGGAGCTTACGGAAGCTCAGGAAAAAGCTAAGGAGCTTTACACCCGCTATCAGATGGGCGAGATGAGCGAGGAGGAGTTCATAAAAAGAAGGAATGCCATACTCCATCCTCAGGAAGACAGAGGCAATGTGCAGCAAAAGGAAGGGCCCGGTAAAGCTAAAAAGAAAAGCAATGCCGGAGTATGGATCATAGTGCTTGCGATAGTCATTGTAGGCGCCGGAGTAGTATTCGCCATACCTTCCACAGGTTTCAGATGCCTCGTCCTGGGGCACAGCAAAGACCCCGGGATGCTAATATCAAAGGAGGCGACCTGCAAGGAAGAGGGCCAGATAAGCAAGTACTGCGATATATGCGGAAAGATGATAGGTACGGAAACTATACCGAAGACAAATGACCATCATTACGAAAACGGCGTGTGCACCGTGTGCGGAGAAAAGGATCCGAGGTCCATGGAAGTTCTCTACAAAGTCAGGACTTTAGTCGAGCTTCACGTAAGATCGGGCCCGGGGACCAATTACGAGGTCCTTCGCAATCTGCCGTACCTTTCAGTAGTAAACGTTTACGAGACGAAGCAGGCAGGCGGATACACCTGGAGCCGGATAAACCACGACGAATGGATAGCCGATGACGGCAGCTGGCTTGAGCGTGTTTATTAAAGTCCATGCTTGTTTCAGAAACATATGTTGGGATATAATGTAATAAATTAATAAATATATAAATTTTAAAAGAGGTAATCTATGGCTAACTTTTGTAGGAAATGCGGAAGTCCGCTTGTAAACGGACGATGCCCTAATTGTGACATGCCGGTGTATGTCAATAATCAGGGCGACATTATCGGCGATGCTATGAATTCTGTCAGAAGACTTTTCGGACAGGGCGATATCTCCGGTATAGTTGTATTCGTGGGATTTGTATTCCTGGCTCTGGCAAATCTGCTCTATGGGATCGTACAGTTCAAACAGCTGCTTTACTATGATGAAAGCGCCGGAGGAATTAGTTACTGCACAATGATCTTCGGTTTCTTGGGTGCAGTATGCATAGGATCTTATGTGATAAGAGCATTCCAGGGCAGAAAGCTTTTCGGAAACGCTTTCATTCTGAGCGCTGTCTCTTTGCTTTACGCATTCCAGGCTTTCCATGATTTGATAGTGTATATATACCGCAGCAGAGCGGGCTACTACGGCTACTACGGCTGGCTGCCTTTCGGCTGCATTACCGTAGGACTTACGCTTTTGTTCGTACTCCATGCCTATCTTTACTTTAAAAAGAGCAACGGTATATGGAGCACAGCGAGTCTCGTGTGTGTCATTGCTCTGGCTCTGATGCGCATTCTGAATATTTTCAGCACGCCTGTAATTTTTCTGATCATATATATCTTTATGTTCCTTGTAGTGATATTCACTGCCTGTGTATATGCAAAGGATCTCACAAAAGATCAGAATTAAACAAAGTATAAAAATAAATATATATATCAAGAAAGGATTTTTACTATGGCTTATTGTGAAGAATGTGGTGCAAGAATACCTGATGATGCAACTGTATGTCCCGTTTGCGGAGCAAAAGTGACTCCTGCAGCTCCGGCAGCCTCTTTCGGCGGTAATATGGGAAAGACTGTTTCCGGATACGTAAACGGAGGCGGATATACAAATTCCACCCCCGCAAGGACCCCGGATCTCATTCTTGCAGAAAATGAAAAGATCGTACGTCAGTATCAGGTCGCTAATATAAGGAGACCCCGCTGCACGGGATACCTTACCGTTACCAACAAGAGGATCATCTTCAGCGGAATGGCCAATACCAGCCGTGTTGCAAAAGAAGTCGTTCTCGATTCCGTATCAGGACTTGACGGCTACTACGGACTCAACATCAATGCATTTACCCTTGTTATGGCTATCATCCTGCTGATAGGCAGCATATATATGTTCACGACCAGATTCCTTGCAGGAATGGGCGTCGTCGTGCTCCTGTGCGCATTGGTACTCGGAGTACTGAGCTTTTCAAGAAGCTTCTTCCTTGCGATATTCTCATCCAAGGCAATGGGAGCTCCCATAGCTCTCGGCTCCGGAGTCAAGTCGCTCATAGGAAACGGAGCACTCTATACTCTTACAAGTGCTCCCACAGTAGATACCGACCGCATGATCAGCGAACTAGGAGCATTGGTACAGGATCTCCAGACTCTCGGCGATCACGCTATAGACAAGTGGAAATAGTCAAAGGAGATATATTATGAGGTATGAACTTCTTGCTCTGAATATACGTCAGACGGCTAATCTCGGCGCTGTTGAAGCGCAGGTTTGGGCATGGCGTATCGAGAACGAATACCCCGAAGAATTGCGCTTAGCAGCCGAAAAATGGGCTGAGAACGGACAGATACCGGATATCGAAATCGCCGAAGTTACCTTCGATCAGGTGCTTCGGTCTACAAAGGCTTCCATTCAGGAAGCCTTTGAGCTTGTGTACGTCCTT
>CAYUGP010000185.1:0-1172 GCA_964444315.1 uncultured Oscillospiraceae bacterium
CAAAAAGAAATATGAAGCTGAAAACGGAGAAGACGGAAAGAAAAAGAAGCAGTACGGAAAAGACGGAAAAGATCTTGTTATAAAAGTCCCGGTAGGAACAGTTGTGACAGATCTTGCTACGGGTCTTGTAATGGCAGACCTTAAGGAAAAAGGACAATCTTTTGTTGCTGCAAAAGGCGGAAAAGGAGGCAAAGGAAACGTATTCTTTGCCAATTCCGTAAGACAGGCTCCTAACTTTGCAGAAGCCGGCGGTGCTGCCATAGAAAGAGACATACAGCTTGAACTCAAACTCATTGCGGATGTAGGACTTGTAGGATTCCCGAATGTCGGAAAATCTACACTTCTGTCAGTCAGTACAGGTGCAAATCCAAAAATTGCCGATTATCATTTCACTACAATAACACCTAACTTAGGTGTAGTGACTAAATACGGCGATGCTTTTATCATGGCTGATATTCCTGGCCTTATAGAGGGTGCATCCGAAGGTCTGGGCCTTGGTCTTGATTTCCTTAAGCATATAGAAAGAACAAGGATACTTGTTCATATAGTTGACGTATCCGGCAGTGAAGGACGCGATCCTATCGAAGATTTCGAAAAGATCAATGCAGAGCTTAGGAACTACAGCGAAAAACTTGCATCGAAACCTATGATCGTCGTTGCGAACAAGATAGATCTTGCGAGTGATGAAAAGCAGACAGAGTTCAAGGATTACATAAGTTCAAAAGGTTATGAACTTTATTCCATGTGTGCTCCCATACACGAAGGCGTCGATGAAGTGATCGAAGCTGCATACAAACTTCTTAAAGCAACACCCGTTGAAGAGGAAGAAATAACAGTATTCGAGATACCCGATCCCACGGAAGATCCTGATTACAGGGAAGTAAATGTAAGCTTTGACGGAAAATACTTTACAGTAACAGGGAAGCAACTTAGAAAGATATTTGATTCAACCAATTTCAACGACATGGGTTCACTCAGATATCTGTACAGATATATAGATAACAGCGGGGCCATAGAGAAGATGGTAGCTATGGGTCTTGAAGACGTAGATATAATCCTCGTCTTCGTACTGCTGGCCTACAACAATCGTATTTCCGGAACCGACAGAGCAATATTCATCCCCAATTTTCAGTGACTGTGCGACTTCTGACACACACTTCTGAATCTCTTCG
>CAYUGP010000185.1:1182-3046 GCA_964444315.1 uncultured Oscillospiraceae bacterium
ACGGAGATATAATCAAGGTATTCGATTACGAGATGGAATATGTCGAAGAATAGCGTTCAGGAAAAACTTGATAAACTCCTTGGCAAAGTCAACAAGCCGGCAAGGTATATAGGCGGAGAACCGGGAAGTATAATCAAAAAGGACGGCGAATTTGATATTCGCTTTGCTTTTTGTTTTCCTGATACCTATGAGATAGGCATGTCTTCAATGGGACTTTCGCTTCTTTACAATATCCTAAACAAAAATGATTCTATATATATGGAAAGGGTATTCGCTCCGGATACAGATATGGAAAAACTGATGAGAGAATACGACCTTCCTTTGTATACTCTTGAATCCAAAACTCCGGTAAAAGATTGCGATATAGTGGGATTCACACTTCAGTACGAGCTCTCATACACAAACATACTCAATATGCTTGAGCTTGCTGGAATAGCATTGAGATCTCAGGACAGAGATGAATCAGACCCTTTGATAGTTGCAGGCGGTCCTTGCGCGTTCAATCCCGAACCTCTTGCGGATTTTTTTGATATAGTCATGATAGGAGATGGCGAAGAACAGCTTCCGCTTCTTTGCAGTAAATATCACGAATATAAGTCACAGGGATCAAGCAAAAAAGAAATACTTGAAAAACTTACTGCTGTGCCCGGTATTTATGTTCCTTCTCTCAAAAATGATGTTACAAGAGCATTTCTTGACGATCTTGAAACTGTTGATTATCCGGTTGACCCTATAGTCCCCCTTATAGAAGTAGTACATGACAGATCAGTCATAGAACTGTTCAGAGGTTGTACAAGAGGCTGCAGGTTCTGCCAAGCCGGAATGATCTACAGACCTGTAAGGGAAAGATCTCTTGAAAAGAATATTGAGATCGCTGAAAAGCAGCTTGAAAACACAGGCCATAATGAAATCTCACTCTTATCACTTTCAAGTTCAGATTATACACATATTGGCGATCTTGTTTATGAACTATCAGGTTTTTGTACTCCAAGGCAGATAGGTATGTCTCTTAATTCTATAAGGCTAGACAATTTCAGTTTAGAAATTCTTTAAAAAATACAGACAATAAAAAGGACAGGACTTACATTTGCATGCGAAGCCGGAACACAAAGGCTTAGAGATGTAATTAACAAAAACGTTACTGAAGAAGACCTTTTCAATGCAATATCTCATGCAGTTGAAATGGGTTGGAACAGCGTAAAACTCTACTTCATGATTGGCCTGCCGACTGAAACTTATGAAGACCTGGACGGTATAGCCGATCTTGCAAGGAGGATAATGGATATAGCTGCTGAAAAGAACAGCGGAAAAAGAGGCAGATTTTCAGTGAATCTTGCAGTATCCAATTTTGTACCCAAACCGTTTACTCCATTCCAATGGGTTAAACAGGACAGTCCTGAGGAATTTGAAAAGAAACATATATATCTGAAAGAGAAAACTGCTGCTATAAAAGGCGTGACTCTTCATTATCACGGCAGTTTTACTTCTTCCCTTGAAGCAGTCTTTGCAAGGGGAGGAAGAGAATTATGTGATCTTTTGATAAAAGCTCATGAATATGGATGCAGTTTCGACTCATGGACAGAGCATTTCAACAGAGAAGCTTGGGACAAAGCTCTTGCTGAATGCGGAATCGACGGCAGTTACAAAGGGTTGATTGGTTTCGATATAGATGAAGATCTTCCGTGGGATCATATAAACGCAGGAGTTTCGAAAGAATATCTTAAAAAAGAGTATTTAAAATCTATCGAAGAAAAAACGACAAAAGACTGCAGATACGGATGCAACGGCTGCGGTATCAATAAATATACTGTGTGCAGATGGGGAGGTATATATGTATAAATATCTTCTCAGATTCTATAAACGC
>CAYUGP010000186.1:0-3036 GCA_964444315.1 uncultured Oscillospiraceae bacterium
GAAGGATCGAGTTCGCGGGCTACTTTGTTCGTCTCTTTATAGAACTCATCGTCGTCCTGGCTCTCATTGATCCTTACCCCCCAGAGCACCACGGAAGGATGGTTCCGGTACTGGAGCACCATCTCCTCAGTGTTCTTTACAGCCTGCTTTTTCCAGGCTTCATCCCCTATGTGCTGCCACCCGGGTATCTCCGTGAACACAAGAAGCCCCAGACGGTCGCACTCATCTATGAAGCTCTGAGCCTGAGGATAATGGGAGGTACGAACTGCATTGCAGGCGAGTTCCTCTTTTAGTATCCTGGCATCTTCAATCTGAAGGGAATCTGTCGCCGCATAGCCTATATACGGATAACTCTGATGGCGGTCAAGGCCCCTTATAAAGAGCTTCTTTCCGTTGAGGTAAAAGCCGTCTGATCTGAACACGGCAGTTCTGAAGCCGAAGACCACTTCCTTCGGCGAACCCTCCTCGAGCTCTACGCGGCACAGGTAAAGATTCGGCTCGTCCACGGACCAGGGCTTTACCCCTTCTGCCTTAAGAACGGCCCGGTCTTCATCGGTCTTTGTGCTGCATACTGTATTTCCGTCCATATCGAGCAGGGAAACTTTCCGACTGCCTCCCTTTTTGTCTCCTCCGAGCTCGAAACTGACCAAGGCGGTCTCAAGATCGGGAGTCTGGACGAAAATGTCTTCGACATATGTCCTGTCCGTTATATCCATCCATACAGGACGGTAGATACCTCCGTAGGTGAGATAATCCACCACAAAACCAAAAGGCGGTACCTGGGGGTTTTCCGTCGTATCGAGCCTTACCGCGATATCTGCCTTGCCGTCCCGCAGCTCATCCGTTATCTCCACTCTGAAGGCCGTATATCCGCATCTGTGGGTAAGCTTCTCTTCACCGTTTACGTAAACGCTCGCTATGTGAGCGGCTCCTTCGAACTGCAGAAAAGCTCTTTTTCCTTCCATGTCGCAGGGGCTGTTTACGGTCTTTCTGTAACCGCATACCATCTGATAGCTGCCGCTGTCTATGCTGTGATAGGGCAGCATCCTGTTTGTGTGAGGGATCCTGACCTCTTCATATTGCCCTTTTCCGAGGAGGAAGTCTTCGCTCCATTCTTCTGTGAACTGCCAGCCATTGTTTAAGGAAATCATCAGTCTATCACCTCGAGTCTTCCTTCCATTCCAAGGCCAAGGTGCTTGTTGTTCTCGAAATATTCGAGAAGAGTCTGTAAGTCACTGGTAGTGAGCTACACAGGCTTACCGTTGGCTTCCACCTCTTCGCGTGTTACGCTGAAGAACTCGGGAAGGTTGTTGTAGTGGAATTCCTGGATACCGACCATGTAGATTTTGTCGTCTTCGATATCCTCTCCGTTCAGTTTGCACTCCAGAAGTTCATGCCTGGATTTTGAATAGACCACGTGCATGCCTCTTGACAGCTGGTAGAACTCAGTATGATCTCCGAGCCAGGCTTCGTCGCGGTATACCCAAAGCAGCATGCGCTTAAGCTGCGCTCCCGTGACCTTCAGACCGTAGGACTTACCGTCATAAGGATAACACTCGGTGAAATCCTGGAAGGTGACTATGGGTCCCATGTGGGTCTTTCTCACAGACCCGGACCCCATGAAGAATATGTCCACAGCCAGGGAATCGTGCATGGCATCTGCAAAGACTCCGCCAAGGTCCGTCTGCATCCATCTGTCGGGATGGGACAGCTCACAGTCGAAATTGGCTACCACCTTGGAGTACTTAAGATCAGTCTTTTCCTTAATGGAAGTGACCAGCTCCTCCATCCTGGGATCTCTCGGGCAGTTCTCCGCATTGATGGGAACAGCTTTCCATGTAAATGACTCAATACAGTTCTTATCCGTATCGATGATGATGTCGAAGCGTCCTATCTGGTCCGTTCCCGTCCCTGCCTGGACGATGGGTATGCCGTTCACTATGGCCGGTTCCTTAAGGAAGGTATGGGAATGACCTCCTATGATGACGTCCACTCCCCAATCGGGATCCAGCATGGCAGCCAGCTTCTTGTCTTCCTCATGGCCTATGTGTGTCAGCAGGACCGTGAAGTCTATATCTATGGCATTGTAGGCATTGCATATCTTACCCACCTCCTGGGCGGCATCCTCTATGCCTATGAAGGAACCTATGAGATTTTCTCCCTTGGTCTGGGCGATGACTTCATCGGTGATTATGCCTATGAAGAGTATCTTCATCCCGTCTATTTCCATGATGTAGTGGGAATTGAAGAGCCTTGTGCTCAGCCCCTTTATATACAGATTCGCATTGATGATCGGGAAGGTCGCGAGCTTTTCCAGGAAGAGAAGGTGGGCTACCCCGTAATCGGTCTCATGGTTTCCGAGAGTGACAACATCCGGAGCCAGAAGGTTGGCTATCTGTATGGTCGACACACCCTGGAACTCACTGTCTATGACGGAGCCCCTGAACATATCGCCGGCTATGGCGTATACCACGTTGGGGTCTTCGTTGCGGCACTTGGTAAGGTAGCCTGAGAGCATGGATACGCCCCCTGTAAGGTTCTCATCCACGTTTTCCGCAAGGAAATCCCCGTGCATGTCGTTAGAATGCAGGAGCGTCAGTTTCTTGTATCTGCCTTCGTTATTGCTTGCTTCCATAAGCGGTCCTCCTTTGAAATATATATGCATAAAAACTATCGCAATTCCGTCCTTTTCATTATATCCCAAACCACCCTCTCTTTGCCACTACTGATTAGGGCAAATGTCAGCCCCGATCTTTGACAGAAAGTGTCTTTTCTGCTATGCTTTTTCAGTAAAGGAAGCATATTCATGAACATCTTAAGCGCACCCACGAAAACTACTTCTGCACCGTCAGCAGTGCTGTCAGGGATCGTCGTAATTTTCCTCGGATGCCTGCTCAAGGAACTGTAGACCGAAAAGATAAAGGAGAGAAAAATGGCAAACAAATACGCAGGAACTCAGACAGAAAAGAACCTCTGGGAAGCATTCGCCGGAGAATCCCAGGCCAGGAACAAGTACACATACTTCGCCTCCAAAGC
>CAYUGP010000187.1:0-2961 GCA_964444315.1 uncultured Oscillospiraceae bacterium
TGCCCGGTCAAAATTGTCGAGGGCAAAAAGAGCGTCATCAGCGCGGTAATCACCGCGGTCCGATGCGGTTTTAAGTTTGATCCTTGATACGCTGGCGAGAGCTGTTTCAGTCACAGCGAACCATGCTGCAAGATATATAAGTACAGCTACTGCCAGATAAGATATTCGAGGGTCGGGGTCTGACATAAGTTAAAATTAACTCCTTTTGTGTAAATGAAAAAAAAGGCTGAAGCCTGACTTCAGCCATTGTATTATTGAGTGATTACGCTCTGTTTACTTTGCCTGATTTGAGGCAATGTGTGCAAACGTTCATGTGGCGAACTGTGCCGTTTTCGGAAACTCTCACCGACTGAATGTTAGCATCCCATTTTCTTCTTGTACGTCTTACGGAGTGGGATACGTTGTTTCCGGATACCTGGCCCTTTCCGCAAATCTCACATTTTCTGGACATTAACTGCACCTCCTACAATAGCCTTGTATGCATGAATTTCTTTGTTTAACATATAAAATCAACGGACTCCTTAATCCGTGACTTTGGAATTATAGCACAGAGATATTTATTGTGCAAGAACTTTGTGTTAAAATATTTCAGGTGATTTTATGCTGCATCAGGAGACCAATGATTACGGTGTCATAACCGTAGACAACACTTTTTTGAGCCAGCTTGTTAGGGAATCCTTAAAGCCCTATGAAGGTAAGGTCTGGAAAGCGAACTACAAGGGAAAGAGTTCGGATTTCATGATCAAGCTGGGAAATATGGATGCTCTGGCAGAGCAGGAACTCAGGGAAAGCGAAAAGGGTATATACGTCAAGATATACCTCATAGTTAGATTCGGCCAGAGCATGAGCACGATAGCTAATAAACTCATAAACGATATCGCGGATACCGTCATAAACGATCTGGAAGCAAAGATAGACAACATAGAGGTCGTGATATCGGGAGTCATGATGAAAAAGGGTGTTGTTAAGCGCAACCTTGTATATACATATAAAAAACATGCCGAAGAAGAACAGCAGTGAAACAATAGATATACTTTCTCCCATAAGCGATATAAAAGGATTCGGACCCAAAAAAGCCGGATCGTTTTCATCTATCGGGATCTTGAATCTGGAAGATGTCCTTTACTATTATCCAAGAGCCTATGAAGACTACAGGACCATAAAGGACTCTTTTGATCTTCAGGACGGAGAACAGGCGCTTTTAAAGGGGAGAATACTGCTTGTAAACAAAGGAAGAGGATACGGGAGCAAAAGGACTCTTCACATCCTTGCGGAAGACCGCTCCGGAAGATTCGAGGTATTGTTTTTCGGTGCCGCATATCTATCAAAAGCATTTCATATCGGCGAAGAATACACATTTTACGGCAAAGTAAAAGTGCAGAACGGAAGAGTGACGGTATTCCATCCGGACTTTTCAAGATATGAAGATGAAGACAAGGGAATAATACCTGTCTATCCTCTGAGAAAAGGGATAAGCCAGAAGGACTTAAGAAAGCTTTCTTCATTAGCTGCTGAGTATTCCGATCAGCTGGAAGAGACGCTCCCTGAAAGCGTTATAACCGATCTTAATATCTGCAGCAATTCTTATGCACTCAAGAATATACATTATCCTGCTGATGAGGATTCGTACAAGGAAAGCAGATACAGGCTCATATTCGAAGAACTGTTCGATCTTAAAACTGCACTGGCTCTTTCAAAAAGCGGAGGGTCGGGAGCAAAGAAAGGCCAGATCATAAAGTCCGGTAAAGCCGAAGATTTTGTTTCTAGTCTTCCCTATGAACTTACCGGTGCTCAGAAAAGGGTACTTTCCGAAGTGCTTTCAGATATGAGATCTGACAAAGCTATGAACCGTCTCATACAGGGCGACGTTGGTTCGGGAAAGACAGCCATCGCAATGGCAGCGCTTGCAGAAGCCGTTTATGCAGGATTTCAGGGCCTTTTCATGGCTCCGACGGATATTCTTGCAAGGCAACATTTTGAAACTCTTAAAACGGCTTTTTCTCCTTTGGGTATCAATGTATCATTGCTCACTTCAACTATGAGCAGCAAAGAAAAGAAAGACTCTCTTGAAGATATACGCTCGGGCAAGTCGGCTGTGATAGTAGGTACCCATGCTCTCATCTCCGATTCTGTAGAATACAAAAACGTTGGACTGGTGATCACAGACGAGCAGCACAGATTCGGAGTATCACAGAGAAAAAAGCTGAGTGCCAAGGGCTGCGATCCGGATATACTCGTAATGACAGCAACACCTATACCGAGAACTCTTGCCGTAGTGCTCTGTGCTGACCTTGATGTTTCGATCATTGACGAACTTCCTCCGGGAAGAAAAGAGATCAAGACTCTTTCATTTGGTGAAAAACAGAGAAAAGATGCATATAGGATACTGTTCGAAGAGATAGAAAAGGGCAGACAGGCATATATAGTTGCTCCTTTCATAGAAGATTCGGACAGCGTCGAAGGAAGATCAGCCGAAACGCTTTACGAAGCATTTAAAAAGAAGCATCCGGAAGTATCATGCGGACTCCTTCACGGGGATCTTTCAAAGGAAGAAAAAGATGCCGTTATGGAAAGCTTCTATAACGGAGAGATATCAGTTCTCATTTGTACCGTAGTAATAGAAGTCGGTATAGATGTACCCAATGCGAGCGTGATGCTCATAGAAAACGCCGAAAGGTTCGGCCTTGCTCAGATGCATCAGCTGAGAGGAAGGGTAGGAAGAGGCCCATATGAGTCGTTCTGCCTGATCTGCACAGGCGAAGAAACTGAAGTGTCAAGGGAAAGGGTAAAGACGCTCTGCGAAACAAGCGACGGTTTCGTCATAGCTGAAAAAGACCTTGAGATAAGGGGACCGGGAGAATTTTTCGGTTACAGACAGCACGGACTGCCCCAGCTGGTACTTGCGGCTCCCATCTAGCCTGCCGAGATAGCAGAAAGTGCAGGCAGGCAGGTACGCAAGCT
>CAYUGP010000188.1:0-2938 GCA_964444315.1 uncultured Oscillospiraceae bacterium
TTACCTTATTCACGCTGACGTCTGTGGTCTGAGCGCTGAGCATCACCGCTACCAGAAGATGATACTCCGTATCGTAATCAAGTGCGCACTTGGCCTGAGGATACTCCTTCATGAGAGTCTCGCATACCTTGATCCTGTTTTCTATGCTGAGTTTTGCCATGTACTCACACCGCCTTCATCTCGAACCAGAAGCACGAACCCTCTCCCAGTTTGCTCTCGACACCGTACTCTGCGCCGCTCCTTTTAAGGATCTCGCTGCAGATCGAAAGGCCAAGTCCGCTTCCTTCCTTGGTCCTCGAGCCTCTCTGGCTCGCCCTTTCATACCTGGTCCATATCATGGCCAGCTGGTCTTCGGGGATCCCTACTCCCCTGTCTTTAACATTGAACCTGATGAAGTCCCCTCTTCTCTCGAAGAAAACCTTTATTTCCTTCTTATCCTCGCTGTATTTGACGGCATTGGATATGAGGTTGGACATGACCTGTTTTATCCTGGATTCATCTCCCGACACGAGGATCTTCTCTGGAAGAGTCTCAAAGGAAATGGTATATCCTTCGCTTTCCATGATCTTGTAGGTCTGCACTATATCCTCTGCGGCTTCCTGTATATCAAAAACTTCGTTCTGGAACACCTCGGTGCCCGACTGGACTTTTGAAAGCACGAGTATCTCGTCTACAAGTTCCGACAGCCTGTCAGTCTCCTCGATTATGACGCCAAGATGCTCTTCCCTCTTGGCTTTGTTATCTCCTGAGAGATCTCTTATCATCTCAGCATAGGACTTTATCATGGTGAGAGGTGTCCTCAGATCGTGAGACACATTAGCCATGAGGTCTTTTCTCAGTGAGTCAGTCATCTTAAGCTGAAGGGCAGCCTCGTTAAGGGTGTCTGCCAGTTCGTTTATCTCCTCGTAATCGGCTCCTTTGAAGCGGACGTCAAAATCGCCGCTGCCGAGCCTCTTTGCATTCTCGCTCATTTCAGCCAGAGGAGCGGCAAGGTGTCTCGATGTGATGTAGGCTACCACCACACCGAGAGCAAGCACTATAACGGTGACAATGATAAGCTGCGATCTTAAGATATTCACTGCAGGTCCTATGGGAGAGAGGAAAGCCAGTGCATAAAGATAGAGCACTCCCCTTTCGTCACCGTCAAGGCGTTTTGCGAAGACGACCATCTTCTCATCATTTCTGCCCGGGACCGTAAAGGAGACCTCATCTGTGTATGAGCTTGACAGCATGCGCTTGGCATCGGAAAAGATCTTGTTGCTTTCCGGTATCACCCTTCCGGGTTTCGATACTTCAGTAGACGACAGTGAAAAGCGGCCGTCTCCGGATTCGACATAAATATACAGATCGTTATCTGAAGAAACGTTCCCGAGCATTTCGCAAAACTCCTCATATCCGAGATCTTTATCTTCCGCGAAAGCCGAACTTAAGGTCGTGATACCGTTCCTGCACTTTTTCTCCATGGAGAGCTCATAGTATCTCTCAAGCAAAACGGACTGCATGATCCACACAAGTCCGAGGAGCATGAGTCCGAACAGCACAAAAATACCAAGGAGTTTTGCCTTGATGCTTTTAGATCTGTATTTTTTTATATATTCGTCAATCTTCAAATTTATATCCGACGCCTCTTACGGTTATTACTTTGTCGCGGTATTTACCGAGCCTGTTCCTCAGGTTCTTTATATGTGTATCTATGGTCCTGTCATCGCCGTAGAAATCATAGCCCCAGATATCGGAAAGCATCCTTTCCCTGGAGATCGCTATATTCTTGTTTTTCATCAGGAACGAAAGTATCTCGAATTCCTTCAGGGTAATGTCTATCTTTTCGCCGTCGACCTCAAGTGTCCTTCCGGCAAGATCCAAAGTGATGCCGTCCGATGTGAGGACACTCTCGCCGGCAGGAGCCGAACCGCTCTTTCTCGCAAGGACTGCCGCGCATCTTGCCATGAGTTCTTTGGGGCTGAAAGGCTTTACGACGTAGTCATCTATACCGAGTTCGAAACCGTGAAGTTTGTCGTACTCCTCGCCCCTTGCTGAGAGCATGATAACGGGTATATCCTTATCTCTCCTTATCTGCTTGACGGCAGTGAAACCGTCGAGCTTCGGCATCATTATATCCATGATGATGAGGTCATAGTCCTCTTTGGAACACTTGTCTATGGCCTGCATTCCGTTTTCGGCCTCATCGGTCTCGTAACCGTTGAAAAGAGCATATTCCTTTATGACAGCTCTTATCTTTTCTTCATCATCCACTATCAGTATCTTAGCCATCGTTTTCCTCCGTATGGTTTTTGTATATTCTATACTGTCTATTTGTCAAAAATGTGAAGAGCTTCGGAAACGGTCTTCACGCCCGTGAGCATCAGGCCTTCGGGCTTTTTCAGCATCCTCTCCAGGCTCCTTTTGGGAAGTACGACTCTGCTGAATCCGAGCCTTGATGCTTCTGACAGAAGCTTCTCTGCACCCTGCACAGGACGGAGATCACCGGTAAGACCTATCTCACCTATGATGAGGGTATCTGACGGAATATTGACGGATTTTTCATCGGACCATATGGCTGCCGCCACAGCAAGATCCGTTGACGTGCCCTCAGGATGAAGCCCTCCGACTATGTTGACATACACGTCTCTGTTTATGAGCGTAAGGCCTGCTTTCTTTTCAAGTACCGCTATTATCATGGCAAGTCTCTGGCTGCTTATGCCTATGGCGGTCCTCCTGGCAAATCCAACATTCGTGGTGCTTGTAAGAGCCTGTATCTCAAGGAGCAGAGGCCTTGTCCCTTCGTAAACTGCCGTCGCAACGGCTCCGCATGATCCGTCCTCAAGCCCTTCGAGGAAACTTCCCGACAGATTGTCTATCTCGACGAGACCCTCTTCCCTCATTTCGAAAGCTCCTATCTCGGAAGTCGTACCGAAACGGTTCTTAAGGCACCTTAGTA
>CAYUGP010000189.1:0-2889 GCA_964444315.1 uncultured Oscillospiraceae bacterium
GCGACATGCAGTTCGAAGTATACGGCGCAAAGAGCGACTCCTTCGAGCTCGTAACAATGAAAGACGCAGCTGAGATCGAAGATCACAAGATCGAAGTTATCGGACCTGATTTCGACACATTCGAACTCGGATCCACAGTACAGATGGCATACATCGCTGAAGTTGCAGGCAAGAAGATGCAGAGCGACTTCGAATCTGTAATCGAAAGAAAATTCCACGCATGGATCAACTGCCTCGAGTCCATTTATCACACAGGACAGAGAGAGCAGATCCGTATCAGAATTTCCAAGAACGCATTTGCTGAAGGATTCAGAGCAAAGCACCTCGGCGAAATGCTCTGGGCTATGATCAAGTCCGAATACGGCGAAGTAGTCGACAAGTGCCAGGTCAAGGTCGTAACAGATTCTGCAGAGTGCTCCAGACTCAAAAAGGAAGTTGCAATGCCCAAGTACAATGCAAGAGACGAAAGACTCGAATCTCTTACAGACGAGGCTGCAGACGTATTCTTCACCTGCACCATGTGCCAGTCCTTCTCACCGAGCCACGTATGTATCGTTACTCCGGAAAGACTCGGACTCTGCGGTGCTGTTTCCTGGCTCGACGCAAAGGCAACACATCAGCTCAATCCGGAAGGACCTTGCCAGGTCGTATCCAAGGAGAACCCTGTAGACGAAGAGATCGGAATCTGGCCGGATTGCGACAGAGCAGTCAACCAGTATTCACACGGTGCTCTTGAGCACGTAACCCTTTACTCCATCCTTCAGGATCCGATGACTTCCTGCGGATGCTTCGAGTGCATCTGCGGTATGGAACCTGCTTCCAACGGCGTTGTCATCGTTAACAGAGAGTATGCAGGCCAGACACCTGTAGGAATGAGCTTCGCAGAACTCGCTTCCTTCACAGGCGGCGGCGCTCAGACACCCGGTTACATGGGACACGGAAAGCACTTCATCGCTTCCAAGAAGTTCATGAAGGCTGAAGGCGGTATCCAGAGGATCGTATGGATGCCTAAGGCACTCAAGGAAGAAGTTGCAGCAAGACTCAACAAGTCTGCTAAAGAACTTTACGGAATCGATAACTTCTCAGACATGATCGCTGACGAGACAGTCGCAGCATCCGCAGACGACCTCGACAAGATGATCGAATTCCTCACAGAGAAGGGACACCCGGCACTCGGCCTGGATCCCATGATCTAAACATAATTGTACTGACAATATATAGGGATGCCTGCTATAATCAAAGCAGGCATCCCTGCATGTCACAGGGCAGCTGCAAAAGGCAGCTGTTTTCGGCCGTTTATACGATAGATGAGGTTTAAAAATGGCTTATACGATAGCACTCGCCGGTAAAGGCGGAGTCGGTAAAACTACGATCACAGGTATGCTCATAAAATACCTGGCAGAAAAGACAAAAAGCATCATTCTCGCAGTAGATGCAGATGCAAATTCTAACCTGAACGAAGTTCTGGGAGTGGAGATCGAAGCTACTCTTGGAGACATTCGCGAACAACTTGAAAACAACGAGTCCAAACAGGTGATCCCTCCCGGAATGGATAAGACCGCTTGGACTGAGCTTCAGCTCACAGGCGCTCTTTCAGAAGGAGATGATTTCGATCTCCTCGTAATGGGAAGGACCCAGGGCAAGGGCTGTTACTGCTTTGTCAACGGACTCCTGACAACACAGATACAAAGATATACGAACAACTATAAATACATCGTTGTTGACAACGAAGCAGGCCTTGAGCATCTGAGCAGAGGGATACTTCCGAAAGTAGATATGCTCATCCTCGTCAGCGACAGCTCCAGAAGAGGAGTTCAGGCTGCAGGAAGGATATATGAACTTGCAAAATCACTGGATCTCGGAGCAAAGGATATCAAGCTCATAATAAACAGGGCTCCGAACGGAGTGGCTCCGGAAGGCGCTCTTGAGGAAGCAAAGAGCTTCGGACTGGATATACTGGGAGTTCTTCCTCACAACGACGAGATCTTTGAACTTGACGGAGACGGTAAGCCCACTGCCGGCGTTTCCAAGGACAACGAATTCAAAAAGAAACTCTACGAACTTTTCGACAAGCTGGAATTCAAATAATGACAGAAGAAAAGAAAGTCAACAACCTTATAGAAATACCCACTGAACACTATCAGGAGCTCTTTGCAGCAGCAGACCCCCTTGAGATGGCTTCAAGGACAGGCGTTACTTTTTCTGACGGCAAGTTCAGACTCAGAGTACTTAACGAGGACAAGACTCTCAGCTGGCCTGCAGCAGATGATGACTGTTTCAAACCGAAGGAGAGGATACTCTTCATGAGATACCTTCTGGAGGGCAAAACAGTCCGTTTTACGACGGAATTCGCCGCTTACAAGGAATTTGACGACGGAGCTATTTACAATCAGCCATTTACGGGCAGATGTATTTACAGGATGCTCGGAAGCTACGGCAAGAATCCGGAAGGCTTCATAAAAGCATGTGAGCACTGGGGCGGTCACAGGATCAAGTCATCAGGCATTATGTATGAATTCGAATTCATGAAGAACCTTTTCCTCAGATATATATTATGGGAGGGTGACGATGAATTCCCCGCAAATATGCAGATACTTTTCTCAAAGAATTTTGCAGAGACTTTTTCTGCAGAAGACCGTGTAGTGGTTTGTGAATATCTTATAGGAAGAATGCAGGCTTTTGCCTGAAAATGATGGAATAACGCACTCTATTTTGTGCGTTATTTCGTTTATTTACACCAAAGCTATGGTATCATAAAGACAAGAAAAGGAAAGGAGGATCACAAACAATGGCTCTAATCGGAAGATTTTTCGGAGTGATCTTCGCAATTATCTGGGTCACTATATGGGTGGTAGTCGTAGTAAACATCATAAAAACGATTAAGAAACA
>CAYUGP010000190.1:0-2889 GCA_964444315.1 uncultured Oscillospiraceae bacterium
TCTTCGCTTTGGCCATACCCGTATATGCAGACGGAGAACTGTCAGGGAAGCTTTACATTCTTCACACGAACGATGTACACGGAGCCATAGAAGGCTACTCCAAGCTGAAAGCCTACAAGGATGAGCTGGAAGCCAAAGGAGCCGACGTGGTCATCGTTGACGCAGGAGATTTCAGCCAGGGAAGCCAGACGGTGAATATCGAAAAAGGACTGGATGCCGTAAAACTGATGAATGCCGTGGGTTATGATGTGGCGACTCTCGGAAATCATGAATTCGATTACGGTATACCCCAGCTTATTTCGAATATGGATCAGCGGACATTCAAAGTCGTGTGTTCGAATATAAAACGCGAGGGGGAATACCTTTTTGACGGGCCTTTTGCCATGATAGAGAAAGGCGGAGTGAAAGTTACTTTCATCGGCGTTGCGACACCGGAGACCCAGACAAAAGCAAATCCCGCCCTTGTCAGAGATCTAACGTTCTACACGAACCTGACGACCCCGTCGATGTATGATCAAGTTCAGGAGTACATTACTTTTTCACTAAGTAAAGGTTCCGATGTTATCATAGCCCTCGCTCACCTTGGCGTATACGATGAGTCCGAACCCAACAGATCCGTAGATCTTTACAGCAACGTTTTGGGACTTGACATGATAATAGATGGTCATTCTCACACTGAAATGACCTCCGGAAAAAACGGCGAACCTGTACAGTCTACAGGAAGCAACCTCAAAAAAATCGGCGTTGTAGTCATCGATGAGAACAGCAAGCGAATCGAATCGAACAGCCTTGTCGACCTCGCCGATCTCACAGAAACCGATCCTGTCATAGACGCTATGATAGATGAGATCAACGCCAAAGCCCAGGCTGCCATGGGCGAAGTCATAGGCACTTCTGAAGTCGAACTAAACGGCGACAAAGCTCCGGGAAACAGGACGGAAGAAACCAACAACGGAGATTTCATCACTGATGCAATGCTATGGGCTCTAACGGAACAATATCCCGGGTCCATAACGGGTGTTTCTGATGACAATATCATTGCATTGACCAACGGAGGCGGTATAAGACACAATATCGCTCCTGGTGAATTCACTAAAGGAAACATATTTGATGTTCTGCCTTACGGCAACACCCTGTCTGTGATCTACGTATCGGGTTATGAACTTCTTGAGGCTCTCGAGGCATCCACATATGTAACGCCTGCAGCAATAGGCGGTTTTCCGCAGATCGCAGGAATGAAGATTACGGTGGATACCACAAAGAAATACGACGCCAATGATACGACCTACCCAAATTCACAGTATTACGGACCCAAGACCATCAACAGGATCACCATAAATGAGATCAACGGAAACCCATTTGATCCTGATGCGACCTATGCCGTGATCACGAATAATTTCATTGCGGAAGGCGGAGATACATATTACGCTTTCGCAGCAGAAGATAATAAGTTCGATACGGGAATAACCGTAGATACGGTGGTGATGGAATACGTTTCCGAAAAACTGGGCGGAGTGATCAGAGCTTCGCAGTATGCATTTCCTCAGGGAAGGATCACTGTGGTACTGGCTTCAGATGAAGAGCCCGTATCTCCTCCGACTTTCGATATGAATGCCGCATATATATACCTGATGCTGGCAAGCTCGTTCACTATCACCGTGATTCGTCCGAAAAAGAAAAGACGCTGAAAAGCATAGATAATCGAGTAGAAGGGGGTGATTAGCCCCCGTCCTCTCACACCACCGTGCGTACCGTTCGGTACACGGCGGTTTCAATAGTTGACATGCACTGACTGATACGCGATGGCTAAGTCATAAAAGCCTGACCGTATCAGTCTTTCTTTTGACAATGCTCTTTTCACCGTTGTCGTGTTGACCGTTCTCCAGTAGCCTTTTCGGCTATTCGCCGCCATGCACGCAAAGTACTCCGGTATCCCAAGACTGATGAGATGCCGTTTCTTTGTCTTTGGCAGTTTCCACTGCTTCCAGATACACATCCGGATTCGTCGGTACAGCCATCCGTTGAGTTCATCGATTGAGTTCTTCATGCTTGCAATACCATAGTAGTTCATCCACCCTCTGACATAGACCTTGATCTTCTCAAGGCTTGGTCTGATGCTCTGACATCTCCTACGGGAAGAGTATTCGCGCAGATGGTCCTTGAACTTCTTCATCGACTTTGGGTGAACACGGACGTAGCTCCCTCCGCCGTTCCTTCCCAACGCAAAGCCGAGATATTTAAAATTTCGGATCGCAAACACGTTGACAACGCGGCTTTTCTCCTGATTTACCTTTAACTTCAAGGTTCCTTCAAGATACTTCGTGCTCGTCTTCAAGAGTCTCTCTGCGGCTCGTTCGCTCTTTGCCAGCAGGACGATGTCATCTGCATATCGGATGCACGGCACACCCCGTTTCAGATACTCCTGGTCGAACTCATTGAGGTATACGTTCGCCAACAGAGGGGATAGGTTTCCTCCCTGCGGTGATCCTTCCTCGGTGTCGATGACCACTCCGTTCTCCATGACCCCGCTTCTTAAGTACCGTTTTACCATCTGTATGACCCGTTCGTCCTTGATTTCTTTTCGAAGAAGATTCACAAGGATCGTGTGATTTAAGGTGTCAAAGTATTTAGAAAGATCCAGACTCACCGCATAGGTATAGCCCTCTTCTGCGTACTCCTTTACCTTCAGAATGGCATCTTTTGCGCTCCGTCCCGGTCGGTACCCGAAGCTTCCGTCTGAGAACAGAGGTTCAAAGATCGGTATCATCTGCTGTGCCATGGCTTGTTGGATGGTACGGTCTATGACGGTGGGAATGCCAAGTCTTCGCACTCCTCCGTCCGGCTTCGGGATCTCCACTCGTCTGACCGGTTTCGGCGTGTATTTGCCTC
>CAYUGP010000191.1:0-2876 GCA_964444315.1 uncultured Oscillospiraceae bacterium
AATATTCATAAGGAAGCGGATAAATATAGCTCTGCGGAGGCATTGCCATACCGTTCGATGTATCGAATACGGCTACCTGAGGTGTTCCGGGCATGAGTTTTTCACATGCTTCGATACCCATGAGGTTTGCAGGGTTGTGAAGAGGTCCGAGAGGAATGCACTCTTTGATGGCTTCTTTGCATGCTTCATCAACGAGGCAGCTTTCTGTGAATTTCTCTCCTCCGTGGAGTACTCTATGCCCTACTGCGCCGATCTCATTCATGTTCGATACGACTCCGTGTACAGGATCTACCAGAGCGTCAAGAACGAGCTGGATAGCAGTGGTATGAGTCTCCATGGGCTGCTCTACGATATATTTGTCCATCCCGGGTTTCTGATGTGTGAGAACGGCATTCTGCATGCCTATCCTCTCAACAAGGCCCTTGCAAAGGACTTCGTCATTATCCATATCGATGAGCTGATACTTGAGCGAGGAACTTCCGCAGTTTACAACTAAGATCTTCATTTTAAATCCTTTCAATTTTAAATATTTTTAACTAATGAATTATATATTAGATTCATGCGGCTTGCAAACATAATCAGACTCTGAATATATCTGTTTACCGCAAATAACGGAATATATGTCGTCAGCTCTGACATCAAGAGCAAGGTCTTTATTCTCCCTGCAATCATCCGGAGAAATATTGGAATAGATCCTGACCCTGTCATTTCCAGAGTGTTTGTATTCTGAAAGAAAAGCTTTTCCCTTCTCATTGAAAGCCAGAAGATGTGCATAAGACCTTTGGGGAGTGCTTGAATCGATGCCTAAAAGTATCTGCATCAAAATCCTAGATATCCTGGTATATGTATATCTTTTGCTTTTTATACCTTTGATAAGGGATTCAAGATCTTCAGCAGTGTTTATGACGTCGAGTATCCTGTTTTCGAGCCCTTCAGACACTTCGGGAGCCTTTTTCAGATCGTCTGTATTTGAAGAAACTATTTTGTAAGATAAAAGCTTGAATAGTTGAATATCGAAGTCGTTGACATAATTTTTCCTTATGTCAGATGCGCGGCCGAAAGATCTGTCCATCTTGAGAGTGTACGGACGAATGCTGTCATCAAGATTTCTTATATATTCACAGGCCAGTATATCGTTGCCGTCTTCTATGTTTTCGATACCGTTTTTAGCTTTATCTATCAGGCTCAATATATCGCCTTCCGTCGAACCGAAGCAGAGATTGTTAAGGCACAGGCCTTTTGCTATATCCACGGCTCCTTTTGCAAAGTATTCCGCTGAACTCAAAGAAACGCAGACGGGCATCTGGAGGACCAGATCCGCCCCTCCTTTTACCGCCGTTTCTGCCCTTTCCCATTTGTTCCAAAGAGCCGGATATCCTCTCTGGACATAATTTCCGCTCATAATACAAACAACGGCGTCAGGCTTTAAATCCCGGCGCACGTTGTCTATCAAATACTTATGACCTTCATGAAAAGGGTTGAATTCGCAGATTATACCTGCTGTTCTCATTTTTTATCTTCCTGCTGAGCTTTATATATCTGCTCTTTGACTTCATTGCGGCTCGCTTCGATATTGGCATACATCCTTTCGAAGGTTTCCTGCAGCGTATTGAACATATCGTTGAAATAAATCGACTTAAGTTCATCTGTCTTCTCCTGAAGATTGAAGAGCATGCCGTCTGTATAATCGAGGATGCTCATCTTCATGACGGAACAGTTTTCCTTGGCGTTCTTTATCAGTTCTTCAGCTCTGGCCTTTGCCTTGATGGTTATCTCATCTGATGCAATATGCTTTTCGGCCTTTTCCTGAGCTTCGTTTATGATGGAGTTGTAGTCGTTCTTAGCTTCTTCGAGTATTCTCTGTCTCTCGCTCATTATCCATTGAGCCTGCTGTATCTCATCAGGAAGCTCGACTCTGATCTCCTTTATGATATCTGTAATCTCATTGGGGTCTACCACTACCTTTTTACTTAGCGGTACCGTACCTGCAACTTCAATGATCTCTTCGAGTTCATCCAATAAATCCAATACTTTCATGATTCCCCCCTATTTATTGAACTTTAACATAAGGTCATAGACCTTATTGCTAACTAAATTTGAAACGTCCGCTCCCAGACTGAAATTCTCTCTAACAATAGTCGAACTGATGAAAGAATACCTGGGATCGGTCATAAGATAAACCGTTTCGCAAGGCACGTCGGGATAGCTGGCATATATCTGGGCCAGCTGCAGTTCATAATCGAAGTCATCCCTGTTTCTCAGGCCTCTGAATATGCAGTCATACCCGTGCTTGTACACATAGTCCGCAAGAAGCCCTTCGAAGCTTACCACCTCAACATTATCATACTTCTCTACTGCAGCCTTTACCATTTCTGTTCTCTCTTCTAGAGAAAACATATAGCTTTTGGAATAGTTGATAACTATGCCTACAACAAGTTTATCGCAAAGTTTTGAAGCTCTTTCGATCATATTCTCATGACCCAGGGCCAGAGGATCGAAACTGCCTCCGAAAAATCCTGTCTTCATTCTCCGGCCTCCCTGTCACCTCTCTGATAAAAGCTCAAGGCAATAGAACCGTATTTGCGCGATTTGACTCTTGTGAAACCGCTTATCTTTTCAGGAAGTTCATCCCTGTAGCTGTGTTCACATACTACTATGCCGTCATCAGCTACGTTTCCGGCCTTATCTATAGCTTCAAGGGCAGGAAGTATATATCCGTTTGCATAAGGAGGATCCAGAAAGAATACATCCACCTTATCCTTTACCCTTGCTATATTTCTGAGATAATCACCGAGAAGCAGGACCGAGAACTCCCCAGCTCCGCACAGGCTGACGTTCTCCTTTGTAAGCGCAAGGCTCTCTCTTGAGCTGTCGGA
>CAYUGP010000192.1:0-2856 GCA_964444315.1 uncultured Oscillospiraceae bacterium
CTCGATACAGCCGGCGTCGCAAACCGCGGACAGGCCAGGTCGAAGTACGGTGCAAAGAGACCTAAAGCAAAGAAGAAGTAGGTCAAAAGAAAGTTATAACTGAAACTATCGGGATTCAAGGGCCCATTAATATATAGATATGGGCGCCGCAGTATACTTAAGTGATACTGAGTACCGATGAAATGTTCTAAATGAACAAGGAGGGAAAAGAAGTGCCTAGAAGAGGTAACACACCGAAGCGCGAAGTTCTTCCGGATCCTATTTACGGCAACGTAGTTGTCGCAAAGCTGATCAACAGCATCATGCTGGACGGCAAAAAGGGCGTAGCCCAGAAGATCGTCTATGATGCATTCGATCAGATCAAGGAGACTACCGGAGAAGAACCCATCGAAGTCTTCGAAAAAGCAATGGCCAACATCATGCCTCAGGTAGAGGTCAAGGCCAGAAGGATCGGTGGTGCAAACTACCAGGTCCCAATCGAAGTAAGACCAGAAAGACGCCAGACACTTGGCTTAAGATGGCTTACACAGTACACAAGAGCAAGATCTGAAAGGACCATGTCCGAAAGACTTGCAAAGGAATTGATGGACGCTGCCAACGGACTTGGCGCATCTGTCAAGAAGAAGGAAGATACACACAGAATGGCAGAAGCAAACAGAGCATTCGCTCACTACCGCTTCTAATTTAAGAGGAAACCATGCCAAGACAATTTACACTCGAAAATACTAGAAATATCGGAATCATGGCTCACATCGATGCCGGTAAGACTACTACGACAGAGCGTATTCTCTTCTACACCGGCAAGACCCATAAGATAGGCGAGACCCACGACGGTACAGCCACCATGGACTGGATGGAGCAGGAGCAAGAGCGTGGTATTACTATTACCTCTGCAGCCACGACCTGTCAGTGGAAAAACACCAGGATCAATATCATCGATACTCCGGGCCACGTTGACTTTACCGTAGAGGTGGAGAGATCACTCCGCGTTCTCGACGGTGCCGTCACGGTGCTTTGCGCCAAGGGCGGAGTAGAGCCCCAGTCCGAAACGGTCTGGAGACAGGCTGAAAAGTACGGAGTCCCCAGGATGATCTTCATCAACAAGATGGATATCACCGGAGCAAACTTCTATCATGTCATGGACATGATAAAAGACAGACTCCACGCACCTGCCATAGCCGTTCAGCTCCCCATAGGAGCCGAAGGGGATTTCAAAGGTGAGATCGATCTTATCAAGATGAAGGCCGAGATCTATGAGGATGATCTTGGGACGGTCATAGACGAATTCGACATTCCTGCCGAAATGCTCGATCAGGCAAACGAATACAGGGACAAGCTCCTTGATTTCGTGGCAGGCAGCGATGAAGATCTGATGATGAAGTATCTGGAAGGTGAGGAACTCACCGAAGCCGAGATCAAGTCAGCTCTTCGCAAGATGACCATCGCCGGAGAAGCCGTTCCTGTTCTTTGCGGATCAGCATACAAGAACAAGGGAGTACAGCTCCTTCTCGACGGTATAGTCGACTATATGCCCTCTCCCGTAGACATCCCAGCTATCAAGGGTATCGTGCCTAAGTTTGAAAGAGAAGAAGAGAGACATCCCAGCGATAAGGAGCCGTTCGCCGCTCTTGCATTCAAGATCATGGCAGACCCCTTCGTCGGGAAACTCGCTTTCTTCAGAGTATATTCAGGTACTCTCGAAACAGGTTCATACGTATATAATTCCGTAAAAGGAAGAAAAGAGCGTATGGGACGTATCCTGCAGATGCATGCCAACCACAGGGAAGAGATCGATGCAGTATATGCAGGCGATATCGCAGCAGTTGTCGGTTTAAAGGATACCACCACAGGAGATACTCTCTGTGACGAGAAGCACCCCATAATACTCGAATCCATGGAATTCCCGGATCCGGTCATCCAGATCGCCATAGAACCCAAGACCAAGGCCGGTCTTGAAAAGATGGGTATAGCCCTCTCCAAACTTGCAGAGGAAGACCCGACATTCAAGACATACACGGATCCTGATACAGGACAGACGATCATAGCCGGTATGGGAGAACTCCATCTGGAGATAATAGTAGACAGGCTCCTTCGTGAGTTCAAGGTCGAAGCCAACGTAGGAAAGCCTCAGGTATCCTACAAGGAGACCATCACCAAGGAAGCGGTCGAAGAATACAGATATGTCAAGCAGTCCGGCGGACACGGACAGTACGGTCACGTCAAGATCCGTATCTATCCCAGGGAAAAAGGTTCGGGATACGAGTTCGTCAACAAGATCGTCGGAGGTGTCATCCCCAAGGAATACATTCCCAAGGTCGACGAAGGTATCCAGGAGGCCATGCAGAACGGTCCTCTGGCCGGTTACCAGGTCGTGGATATGGGCGTAGAGCTGTTTGACGGTTCTTATCACGAAGTAGACTCATCTGAAATGGCGTTCAAGATCGCAGCATCCATGGCCTTCAGGGAAGCGGCAAGAAAAGCCGGTCCTATACTTCTCGAACCTATATTCAAAGTCGAAGTCACTGCTCCCGAAGAATATATGGGAGACGTGATCGGAGACCTGAGTTCGAGAAGAGGCCGTATCGAAGGGACGGACATGTTCAACGGAGCCGTAAGCGTTCATGCTATGGTACCGCTTTCCGAGATGTTCGGATATGCAACAGATCTCCGTTCAAAGACGCAGGGACGCGGGAACTACGTTATGCAGATGGATCATTTCGACAAACTGCCTGATTCAATGGTAGATAAAATCAATAAGTAAGCAATTCATCTTGAAATGCTCGGAAATATATGCTTTAATAAATTGTTTGAAAGGGCCGAGCACTCAAGTTGATAGCACGGCATAGTAATTAAGGA
>CAYUGP010000193.1:0-2816 GCA_964444315.1 uncultured Oscillospiraceae bacterium
GGTTGCGGTCTCCAGCGCGCGGATGTTGCGCCCCTCGCGGCCGATGATGCGGCCCCTTACGTATTCGTCCACGGAAAAGCCGCTTACGTTGGCCATCACAGGCTTACGGAATACCTTTTTAAGTGCCGGGAGTTCCCTTGATATCACCTTGTCCACGCCGGGATTCTGAAGTCCGACTGCATTGACGCATCCTGACGGGGATTCCGCTATTCTGGGAGTCTGGTTGCCGAATCTTTCTTCTGCGGTCGTTCCCTTGAAAGAGAAGGTCCCGAGGCAGTTGATGTCATATATGTCCGCAAATTCATGCCCGTATCCGAAGGTGCCGGATGCAGGTATGACGGGATTGTCAAGCTCTATGCCGCAAAGTTCTACGCTCAGTCTTCCCATAGTATTTCCTCCTTGAAAAGCACAGGACCTTCCTTGCAGATGCGCTTGTATCCGTCCTTTGTCTTGCACGAGCATCCCATGCATGCTCCGAAACCGCAGCCCATCCTTCTTTCGAAGCTGAACTGTCCTGAAGTTTTGGATCTGTCATATACGGCCTTCAGCATGGGCTCAGGTCCGCAGGTATATACATAGCTGTAGTCTATACTGTCCATGACGTCAGCTGCGAATCCCTTTGTTCCGAAGCTTCCGTCCGCCGTCGTCACTATCACTTTGGCTCCGAGTTTCAGGAACTCGTCTTTGTAAAAGATCTCTTTCTTTGTATTGAATCCGAGGACTGCCGTTACATCTTTGCCCTCGGATGTGAGCTTTTTGGCAAGGAGGTAAAGCGGAGGCACGCCTACGCCTCCTCCCAGGAGCAGGGGAATGTTTCCCGAAAGAGAAGTGTCATAGCCGTTGCCAAGGCCCGTGAGCACGTCCAGCTCTTTTCCGGGTTTAAGTACGGACATCTGCCCGGTGCCTTCTCCTACGACCTTGTATATTATGGTCAGCTCATCTCCCTCTTTGTCACATACGGATATGGGTCTCCTGAGGTAGAGACCGTCCAGTTTTATGTTTATGAACTGTCCCGGAGCCGTGACGGCACCGATCTCTCCTTTTAGCTTCATGCGGAAAACAGCCGGAGCTATCGGCTCGTTTTCAACTATTCTGAGCAGAACCTGTTCCATTCTTCCTCCTTTAGATCCTTATCTATATATGCTGCATTTTTGCCGCAGACAGTGAGCAGGCATTTACCGTAAACTTCCCATCCCGCAAAGGGGGTGCTTTTTCCCATGGATATGAAGCCGGCAGGATCTATCCTGTATGAACTGCCGAGGTCAAAGACGGTGAAGCCTTCGCTGCTTTTGATACCGAATCTTTTTCTGGGGCTGTAGCACATGAGATCGAGAAGCTTTTCAAGGCTTATGATCTGCTTTTTCACGAGATATGTGTAGAGCAGGGGAAAGGCAGTCTCTATACCTGAGATCCCCATGGCACTTTTTTCAAGTCCCTTGGATTTCTCCTCCTTGCTGTGAGGTGCGTGGTCCGTGGCGACCAGATCTATGGTGCCGTCTGCGAGCCCTTCTATGAGGGCTTCCCTATCGCTTCTGTCCCTTAAAGGCGGATTCATTTTGAATCTTCCGTCTTCCTCAAGGAAGCTGTCATCCAGGAGCAGGTAGTGGGGCGCGGTCTCGCAGCTCACGTCCACTCCGTCTTTCTTGGCATCCCTTATGAGCTGCACGCTCTCCTTCGTGGAAATGTGGCAGATGTGATAGGCGCAGCCCGTTTCCTTGGCAAGAACGAGGTCTCTTTCTATCTGCTTCCACTCAGATTCGGAGCATATTCCTCTGTGCCCGTGCTCGAGGGCGTACTTTCCTTTATGTATATATCCTCCGTCAAGAAGGCTGTTGTCTTCGCAGTGGGCGACTATCATCTTCCCCAGGCTCTTTGCCTTGAGCATGGCTTCCTTCATCATGGAGCCAGCCTGGACTCCTCTTCCGTCGTCTGAAAAGGCTATGACAAAGGGGGCCAGATCTTCCATGTCGGAAAGTTCATCTCCCATCTCGCCCTTTGTTATGGTGCCGTAGGGTATGATGTCAATGACGGAGTCTTTTGCTATGATGTCAGTCTGGACCTTGAGATGCTCTTTGCTGTCGGGGCAGGGGTCAAGGTTGGGCATGGTGCACACTGCCGTATATCCGCCCCTTGCGGCAGCCCTGCTGCCCGTATATATCCTTTCTTTATATGAAAAACCCGGCTCGCGCAGATGCACATGCACATCCGCCAGACCGGGCAATTTCACGATATTCTCTTTTATGAATTCGATCCCCATGATTTTCTCCGTAAAAAAACTGCTTTCCCCTCAAGGAAAGCAGTAATACATCAAAATAGAATAAACATCTTCATGTTTTCGCTGTCCTTGGCGGCCTCACGGGACCGCTCTTAAAGGTTAAGTAATACTATCATTAAATCAAGGCCGTGTCAATGACTCAGGGTGCATCTGAGTGCTTCGTTTTCACAATTATTACACATTTATTCTATTGACATCATGGCCTTCAGGGGGTATATTTAAGACGATGTTAGCACTCGAATGTTTTGAGTGCTAACAACATAAGAAAGAGACTTTTCAGGGTGTATTATGGAACTCAATGACAGAAAACTGAAAATACTTCAGGCTGTGGTCGCAGACTTCATAAACTCGGCTGAACCCATAGGGTCGAGGACCTTGTCCAAGAGGGACGATATAGACGTAAGTCCTGCGACGATCAGGAACGAGATGTCAGACCTTGAGGAAATGGGTTACCTCACTCATCCTCATACTTCAGCTGGAAGAGTACCTTCAGACAAAGCCTACAGGCTCTACGTAGACGAGCTGATGAGCCATTCCGAGC
>CAYUGP010000194.1:0-2774 GCA_964444315.1 uncultured Oscillospiraceae bacterium
TATCTTTTCTCATGAAAATATTGATATCGCCTGTCTCCTTGTCAATGCTCACACGCACGTTCTGATTGGTACCGTAGTTCTTTTTGTACGCAGATACCAACGCTGATTCTATTGCTTCGATGAGCATATCTTTGGGCATGCGTTTTTCTCTTTCAAGTTCTTCGATCGCTTCGAGAAACTCAATATTCATTTCATTATCTCCTTTTATTTAAAAAATCACTGCAAGATTTACTTTTGACGTTTTATCTTTTGGAAAGCTCAGCACTTCACCGCTTTCAAGCTCCAGGCTTATGATCCCTTCCGAAAGGCCCAGAAGCTTTCCTGTATAGAACTTTTTGCCGTTCACAGCCTCGTAGAGTTTGATCTCCACGATCTCTCCTTTGAACCTTTCATAGTCTTTGTCGCACAGAAGAGGTCTGTCCATTCCGGGAGAACTTACTTCCAGGTAATAGTTCTGCGAGATAGGATCTGCCTCGTCCAGCCTGTCCGAAAGATATCTCGAAACTATCGCGCAGTCGTCTGAGGACATGTATCCGTACTGACCGTCCGTCAGTTTATCCACATATACCCTCAGGTACCATGTCTGGCCTTCTTTCACGAATTCCGTTCTTGAAAGCTCGTATCCGTTTTCCTTTCCGAAAGGTTCCATCCATTCGGATATATATTCCTGTATTTTCTTTTTAGCCATTGATTTCAAAAAGAAGAGTGACCCTTTTGGGTCACTCAAGATATAACGTACATCGATATATTATCACGAAATATTGAAATTGCAAGCATTTGTTCAAGAAAAGTGACTATCTTTTCCTAAACCAGTCCTGGGCTCTTTCCTCGTCGGTCACTTCGTCATTCCGGAATCTGTCATAGAGTACAGAACTCTTTTTATATTGCTTTTTTTCTTTCTTTACTTTTTCGTCACTCATCTGTTTCTGCCTTCCCGAAATACTGATAATAGCAGCTTTCTATATTCCCGTTGTACAGTTTCCTGCGCTTGTCTGCGGTCTTTCCGAACTTTTTCTCGAATTCCTTTTCAGGTGTTATAAGATTTATCTCCCATCTTGGATCTTCATCGTGTATCCTGCGAAGAGCTCCGTATATTTTATCTATATCCTCTTTATCACCTATGCGCTGGCCGTAAGGAGGATTAGTTACTATGGATCCTGCTCTTTTATGTCCTTTTGAGTCCTGGATATTTTTAAGTTTACCCAGATTAAGATCGGCAATGTCTTTAACGGAAAAAGCAATTATGTCATCCACTCCCGCCTCTATGGCATTCTCCCTGGCGCTGTCCATGTTTTTCTGATTTATATCAGATGCGTAGATACGTATATCCCCGTCATATATGATACTGTCGAAAGCTTTCTTTCTCTCTTCTTTCCATAGGGACTCAGGTATAAAGGACCATTTCATGGCATCGAAATCCCTGCTTAAGCCCGGAGCTATGTTCTTTGCCAGCATTGCCGCTTCAATGGCTATGGTCCCGCTTCCGCACATGGGATCGCAAAGCACGCCGTACTTCGGGAAATATGACAGCTGCACCAGGGCTGATGCCATGGTCTCTTTCATGGGAGCTGTCACATCTTTTACCCTGTAGCCTCTCTTGTGAAGAGCTTCACCGGAGCTGTCGAGAGCAAGAAGGCATTCATCGTTCTGAAAACTGAAGCGTACGGTATATCTGTCTCCTGTCTTTTCGAACCACTCTCTACCGTATTTTGATGAAAGCCTGCTGATAAGAGCTTTTTCTATGATGGACTGGCAGGCTGGCACACTGTGAAGTACGCTCCTTGCTGAAGTCCCTATCACAGTGAAATCAGCATCTTCCGGAATATACTTCTCCCATTCGACATTCTTTGCAGCCTGAAAAAGCTCTTCGAAGGTCGTTGCCTTGAATTCGGATAGCTTCAGGTACACCCTATCAGCAGTCCTGAGCCATAAATTCGCCTGAACCAGTGCCCTTTCATCCCCTTTGAAGGTAATACGTCCGTTTCTGGAATCGATGATCTCAAAACCGATTTTTTTTATTTCTTTTTTTAAAACAGCCTCCACCCCGAAGGTGGAGGTCGCTATGATCTCATATTCCATTTACCAGAGTGCTGCCCCGTTATATGCTATGGTCCCTTCTCCGTAGTAGTAAAGAACGTTGTTGTCTCTGCAGAGCTGAGTGATGAATATGCCGTAGCCCTCAAGAGCTTCAATCCTCTTCTCGGGGAATCTGCAAGGTTCAGGACGCGCGCACTTTGAACATACAGAACAACCTCCGGCTCCAAGTACCAGACAGTCGGGATTCTCCTTTATCAGTTCCTTTTTGAACTTTGCGATAGCATCACCAAGACGTTTTCCGGTTTCGAAATACATCTTTCTGTCTATCCTTTTTTCGGACCTTCCTATGCACTGAAGGATGAGTCCGTGTTCATATGACTGGAGTTTCGCTATATCCTCATCGGGATCGCCGTGCGGCGGACAACCCCAGTTCTTGCCGTATGCACCGCACTTGTCAGTTTCGCATGTATCCCTGACCATTTTGTTGAAGACCATAGTCTTAGGGTCAAGAATATTAACTTCGTCAAATCCGCATTCTTTTGCGATCTTTATTATCTCGTCAACGTTCATATACATTCTTGTATGATCATTACAGAAGCTATTTGATCATATTCCTTTCTTTTTAATACTGTGCCACAATACATTCAAATACTGTGGACTTTAGATTTACTACTGTAGCTTAGACTACTATATAGGAGAGTATTGCCGCTACCTTTATCTGAATTGTTTATAGCTGG
>CAYUGP010000195.1:0-2759 GCA_964444315.1 uncultured Oscillospiraceae bacterium
AGACATAAGAAAATATTAAAGGCAGCAAAGGGATTCTACGGTGCAAAGCACCGCACATTCAGAGCAGCCAACCCTGCAGTCATGAGAGCTATGAGAAGCGCTCAGATGGGCCGCAAGCTCAGAAAGAGAGAGTTCAGAAGACTCTGGATCGCAAGGATCAACGCAGCGGCAAGACTCAACGGTCTTTCCTACAGCAAGCTCATGAACGGTCTCAAGAAGGCCGGAGTCGAGATCAACAGGAAGATGCTTTCCGAGATCGCGATCCACGATGCAGCAGGTTTCACAACACTTTGCGAAACAGCAAAAAAGGCGCTGTAAATATGAAGAATCACCGGATCCTCAAAGGGTCCGGTTTTTTATTGCTTACAGCTATATATTCGAAGAAATAGCGCTGTCTTTTTTGTCAAAATTGTTCTTTTAGATTGATGATATTATTGTATAATGTTAGTTGACTGAAGGGGGTTTTTATCTCCCGTAAATATGTGTTTCGGAAGGAGGAATAATGGGTTTAGTCACAGAATACAAATGCCCGGGATGCGGAGCGCCCCTTGCATTCGACGCTGCCAGCGGCCAGGTGACCTGCGAACACTGCGGCAATACATATTCCGTAGCACAGATAGTGTCTTCGCAGAAGCCGGAAACCACTGCTGAAGAGTTCGACTGGGGCAATTATAAGGCCGGACTGTCAACGGAGGTGCTAGACAACACCGTCGTCTATCAGTGCCAGTCCTGCGGAGCCATACTCGAGACCGACAGCACAACGGCTGCAACCAGCTGCCCATACTGCGACAACAATATAGTCATCAACGACAGGGTGTCCGCGGGATACAAGCCCAACGCGGTTGTCCCCTTTGAGATCGACAAAAGGCAGCTTAAAGAGATAGTACATAACTTCTACAGAGGGAGAAAATTGCTCCCCAGGAATTTCTTCAATGACAGCTATATAGACAGGATACTCGGTGTATACATACCGTTCTGGCTTTTTGACTGCACCGTTGAGGGTGAAGTCGATTTCAGGGGTGAGACCGTAATCAGAACCGAAAGCTCGAGGGAGACCATTATCACCACACGCGACTATCTTCTCCAAAGGAGCGGTTCCATGGGCTTTACCAATGTGCCCGTTGACGGAAGCACTAAGATGGATGACGACGTGATGGATTCCATAGAACCCTATGACTTTTCGAAGATGGTACCATTTAACGGCGCATATCTTGCGGGATATATGGCAGACAGATTCGATTCGGATCCCGATAAAGAGCTCCCAAGAGTCAACAGCAGAGTCATAAACAGCACCATGGCGGGGATGGAGTCTACAGTGAGCGAGTTTTCATCAGTAAGCGAGTACTCCAATACTCTGAGACTCAGAGATCCCAGGGTGAAATACGTTCTCCTTCCTGCATATATCATCAACTGCGAATACAGAGGACAGAAGTATCAGTACGTCATAAACGGACAGACAGGCAAGATAGTGGGAGATCTTCCTTCCAGCAGCGCGGTCGCGAGAGGGTATTTCTTCAAAGCCTTTGCCATTGCGGTAGCAGCCTTCATAGCGCTGTTCCAGTTCATAGGTTAGGAGGTCGGCAGATATGAAAAAAAGAATTCTGAACATATTGCTGGTCCTTCTCCTGGTACTTGCCTTTGCGAGCCCCGTCTTCGCATCATCGAATCTCATAGATCAGACTCTGCCGAGAGTCGTCGACTATGGTAATCTGTTCTCCGATGCGGAGGAAAAGGCGCTTGAAACCGAGCTTTACAAGCTCATAAACAAATACGGATATGATTTCGTCATCATGACAGCAGAGAATCACGCTTCTGCACCGGATGACAAAGCATTCATGGAGTACGTCTGGGACAACAACGATTTCGGGACGAGCTCAAACAAGAGCGGATGGATGATATTCGTATGTATGGACTGCAGGCAGTGGTGGCACGATGCCTACGGCGATGCATCACCGTATATGACCAATGATACCGTCAATATCATCGACGATTTCATGGAAGGGAACATGGTCTCCGGCGATTATTACGGTGCCATGATGGCGGCCATAGCCGAGCTTGACAGCCTTTTCAGATTAGGCCCGACAGAGTATTACAACAATACTTACAGCCCCATCGTGGATCCCATAATAGATCCTCCTGCTCCCCACAGTTTCTGGGATAAGCTCAAGACCGGAGGCATAAGCGGAGTGATCGCCGGAATAGTTGCCGGACTTGCAAGCGTTGGAAATGCCAAGCGCAGCATGAGGACCGTATCAAGGGCATACACTGCGGGAGAATATATTGAGCCCGGAAGTTTCAGACTTTACAAGGCAGAAAACATACTGCTCAACGTTCATACGCAGAGGATAATCAAAGAGCAGGCACCGCCGCCAAGCAGCGCGGGTAGCAGCGGAGGCGGAATGCCTCACCACAGCGGAGGATCTTCCTACAGCGGACCTCATACGAGCCCGGGAGGAAACGTCCACTCTACCGGCGGGGGACGAAAGTTCTAAATGTGGATATTTTATACACTTTAGTGTAAAATATATAGATGGTTAAAGTTTAGGTATTAATTCAGACAATCTGAAAGGAGAAATAATATGGGACTTATTCATGCAGCAATAGGAGCAGCCACGGGAGTACTCTCGGATCAGTGGAAAGAGTATTTCTATTGTGACTCATTATCAGCGGATGTGCTTGCAGCCAAGGGACAGAAGAGAACATCTCTCAAGTCCAGCAACTATGGGCTCGACAACGTCATCACCAACGGTTCTCTCATA
>CAYUGP010000196.1:0-2724 GCA_964444315.1 uncultured Oscillospiraceae bacterium
GTGCGGCGAGGACATCTCAAATTACAGCATAAAAAAACGCAGCAAAAATATGAGCCATATACCTGAAGACAGGCATAAACACGGACTCATCCTCGACTTCAGTCTTGAAGAGAATATGGTGCTTCAGCGCTTCAGAGAATCGCCCTTCCAGAAGGGAGGTTTCATCGACAGGTCTGAAGTCAGAAAATATGCTGACAAACTCATAGAAAAATACGACGTCCGTTCGGGACAGGGACCCATAACCCAGGCAAGGTCCATGTCCGGAGGAAACCAGCAGAAAGCTATCATAGCCAGGGAACTTGACAGAAACAAGGATCTGGTCGTGGCCGTGCAGCCCACCCGAGGCCTGGATGTCGGAGCTATAGAATACATCCATTCACAGCTGGTGCAGGAAAGGGACGAGGGCAAGGCCATACTTCTGATCTCTCTGGAACTTGATGAAGTTTTGAGCCTTTCCGACAGGATTTTGGTCATGTATGAAGGCGAGATAGTCGGAGAATTCCTCTCCAAGGAAGTAACGGCTCAGGAACTCGGTCTGTACATGTCCGGAGCAAAGAGAATGGACGAAAAAGATATGGAAGCAGTAGAAGAAAAGGAATTGAAAGGAGGGGAAACAGATGCCTAAAACAGATAAACAAGGTCTGATGAAGAGTGAAAAGCAGAGTTCGAAGACCCTTCTTGCATCCCTGATCTCAATAGTCATAGGCCTAGTCATAGGGGCAGTAATGGTCTGGGTAGTAGGGGCTCTTACTCCTGAGATCACTGCTAAGGGAACTGCAGACGGAATCAAACTCATACTGTTCGGTATACTCAATACCGGAAGAGATTCTTACGGTTCACTGACTTTCGGCTTCAACGCGGTAAATATAGGGAACATGCTCTTCAGAGCCACTCCTATCATACTGACAGGTCTGTCGGTCGCTGTTGCGAACCAGACAGGACTGTTCAATATAGGGGCCCCCGGTCAGTACCTCATCGGAACTTGCGCCAGCCTTTATCTGGCTCTTTCGATACCTTCAGACAAGGTCCACCCGATCCTCATCTGGTTCATAGCCTTTGCGGCGGCCATGGTGGCAGGGGCGTTGTGGGGAGCTATACCCGGAATGCTCAAGGCATTCCTCAATATCAATGAGGTAATAGCCTGCATCATGTGCAACTGGATCGCTGCCAATGTGGTCACCTGGATATTCGATGCAAGCAATCTGAAGAATACGACTGAAGGGACCAAGACCGGATATATCTACAAGACGACTTTCAACAATGTGGCGACTGCCAAACTGGGTCTTGATAAGCTGTTCCCGGGATCGCAGGTCAACGGAGGCTTCCTGATCGCCGTGTTGTTCTGTATCATAATGTGGATCGTGATGTCAAAAACCACCCTTGGATATCAGCTCAAGGCCTGCGGCGCAAACAGACATGCAGCTAAGTATGCAGGTATTGCGGACAAGAGGAATATAGTTCTGTCGATGGCGCTTGCCGGTGCTTTTTCGGCTGCTGCAGGAGCTTTGTATTTCCTTTCCGGAAATACGGAGTTCTACTGGTCAACCTATCAGAGCCTTCCTGCTACAGGATTTACAGGCATAGCCGTAGCGCTCCTTGCTATAAACAATCCTGTCGGAGTTATCTTTTCCGGTACGTTTATGTCGATGCTTTCCGTTTGCGGAACACAGCTTACGTACCTCACTCCGTTCAATGAATATATAACTGACGTCATAATCGCCGTAATAGTATATGTTTCGGCATTCTCATTGATCATAAGGATGCTCCTTACTTCAAAGAAAAAGAGATCCAAGCAGTATGACAAGAGAGAAGGAGGAGAATTGAAAGAACCGGAGAGACCTGTAGCTGTGGAAGGAAAGGAGGCGTAGAAGATGTCATTTTTAGTCAGACAAACATTACTGTTCGCCATTCCTCTTATGACCGTTGCCCTTGCGGGAGTCTTTGCTGAAAGAAGTGGTATCATAAACCTGGCTCTTGAGGGAACCATGATCTTCGGTGTATTTACGGGAGTGGTATTCTGCCGTATGCTTCAGGGCGCAGGCCTGTTTGAAGCGGCCAGAGCTGCGAATAACTGGCAGGCTCTTCAGGGTTATCTTATCCTGACGCTGATGTTCGTTGCCCTGTCGGGGGCCGTGTTCGGACTTCTGTTGGCCGTGGCGGCCATCAACTTCTCTGCGAACCAGACCATAGTCGGTACAGCCATGAACATGCTTGCTCCGGCACTGGTACTGTTCCTCGTAAGAGTCATTGCACACCAGAATGTTCTTCCGCTTATGAACGGAGGTTCAGCCACTTTCTTTATGATAAGGAAGGAAAACCTCGGTATAGAGTCGGAGGGTTTCTTTGTAGAAACTTTCATCAACAAAGTATACCTGACGACATATTTCTGCATTCTTATATTCATCATCCTTTCGATCATACTGTACAAGACGAAATTCGGACTCAGGCTCCGCGCCTGCGGTGAGAATCCCCAGGCTGCAGCCTCTCTGGGTATCAACGTATACAGGATGAGATATGCAGGTACCCTTATCTCAGGGGCTCTGGCAGGCATAGGCGGTTTCGTATATTCCGTCACCACTGCCAACACCAGTGCTACGGGAGAAGTCGCAGGAATGGGCTTCCTGGCACTGGCTGTCATGATCTTCGGCAACTGGAAGCCGCTGAACATAGCGCTCGCATCTCTGCTCTTCGGACTGTTCAAGTGCATAGGGGCAGGCTATACCG
>CAYUGP010000197.1:0-2723 GCA_964444315.1 uncultured Oscillospiraceae bacterium
TACCTCCACTATCCGACTCGCCTTCGAGGGTGGCATTGACGCACTTAAAAATACCCGTTCAGAGCGGTAACGTTGCAAGATTAACACAAGTGGAGCTATATGTCAATTGAAAATTTATCTTTCGAGCTCATATGGAACCATCCAGTTCGGTTCTATATGGTTTATGAGCTCTGCTATCCTCCATGCACCGTCAGAATCAAGATGAAGAAGTATACAAAGTCTTATCCTGTCTTCCACATCTCCGGAATATACACCGTGAGAAAGATAAATATAGTCGAGGTTGAGAAGATATAAAGAATCAGACAGTCTGAGTCCGTCGGAAACTTTCATTTCCTTTACTTCGGTGCCGTTATGTGCTCCGTACCATGTCAATGTTACATCGAGCAGCCTTGATCTGAGCGGAGCGTTATAGCAAATTACAGAACTGAGTTCGTTATATGACAAATCGCTTGAAATATAGAAAGAATAAAGGTCTGCAAGATGGGCTGCATAACGACGTAGCACTTCATTGAAATCAGGATCAGCAATGTCTCCGGCAAAATAGAAATTCTTTTCCATCGGATATACTTTCAGCTGTCTGTCATCGATATTGATGCTGACCTGAGATATGTCATATATATCAGATACTCTTATCCATTTGAATTCAGGTACTCCCATACCCAGGTTGTTTACAGTTGTTTTTCCGGGCACCGTAAAGTATCTATGTTCCCCGCTTTCGCAATCTGTAACATGTTCAGCTGCATCAAGTATCGTTTCTCCTTCGTATACTGAAGCACTGCTGTTTACAGGAACAAGAATGTCGAAAGATCTAAGTCCCTTGATCTTTGGTTCATCATATATGGAAAGAACTATACCGCAGTTCCTTGTTTTGTTTATCGTTACATCTGCTATACCTTTACCATCTGAATATAGCCTGTAGATCATCTGATTTTCTTCGGACTGGACAGGTATCATATTCGTTTTGACTTCCAAACCGGTCACTTCTTCAACGTGTTCTATGGCCTGAGATACTCTCGTCGCAGCAGAAGCCTGCTGATAAGCAGCACATTCATTCCATGTAAGCTTAAGAAAATATGCAGACCCTCCGAGAAGTGCCAATATGAAAAGAAGATACAGGACTTTGGCTGCTGTACCGAACTTCATCAGTTCTTTTCTTCTTTGTTTGTAAGCTTTCTTCTCTTCTTTAGTCATTTATTTCACAAGTACGGCTGTAGGTATATACCTCTGTCCGTTTATGCTTGCCATATTCGTAATTATTTCACCGTTGTATACCATGCCGGAGCTGTTTCCTCCGTCAAGGTTATATGCGTTTACCGCTCCGTATTGGAACATTATGCCGATAAGGTCATTATAGCTTGCGCCTATACTGCTCGGCTGTCTTCCGTCTATGACGAGAAGCAGTACCGTACCGTCTGCAGTCTGTCCTATGGCCGTCCTGGGATTTAGTCCTCCGCCGTATCCGACGTCTACGGCATAGCCGTTGATGATAAGAGGCGGGCCCCAGCAAAGTGCGTCTGTAATTCCTCTGTTCGATGCTTCCTGATATGTCATATATCCGACGACCAGTTTATGATCTCTGTCGAAACCGGCCATGGAATAGCTGTCTGAAGCTCCGTATCTGAATGTTCCTCTTGAAAAAACATAACCGTACGGTATAGTTCCGTCTCCAAGTCCTCCGGCATCGTAAAAACCTCCGCCGTTGACTCCGCCTATTGCTCCTTCGGCTTCCACCATTTCAGTAAGGTACATTCCGTGCGATACATTGAAATTAGGAAGTGTATAAACATATACTCTGGACGGATCTTTGATGATCATCATCTTTCCGTTATATGAAGGACCGTAAACGTCTTCGACATATATTTCATCAGAAACGTTATCAGTATCTATCTGCACGCTGTCCGAATCGCTTATTATAGTGTCGTCTACTGCTGAATTTGCTTCCATTATTTCAGCAACTTCTTCCTTATCAAGGAAAAGGTATGCCAAAGGCTTTGCAGCGGAACTCTGCTGAACGGTAACGACAAATATATCTCTTATTTCAGGAGACGGTCCTTTTTCAAAGACATAAATAAGTGCTGTTAAGAGCAAAAGAAAAACAATAAGGATTGCTAAAAATATAAATAGCAATCCTTTTAAAAATTTTCTGAACTTAAATGTTTTTTCCTTGGGCATTTGATATTTCTTATACCAAATCTGAAAGGAAAAATCAATATATGATTAGTGAAATATGTTCAGATTATCCTAATATGACTCCGTCTTCATCGACTTCGATATCTTCTTCTTCAGGTTCTTCGTCCATTCTCTTTGAAATGAACTTTTCCTTGATCTGATTTTCAAGAGAGTTCATGAGATCGGGGTGTTCCTTAAGATAGGTCTTAACGTTTTCTCTTCCCTGTCCTATACGTTCACCCTGATATGAATACCAAGATCCTGATTTTTCGATTATTCCTGCATCAGCAGCACAATCAAGAATGTCTCCGGCTTTGGAAATACCCTCACCGTACATAATATCGAATTCCGTCATCTTGAAAGGCGGTGCAACCTTGTTCTTTACTACTTTTACTCTCGTTCTGTTTCCTATGACGTTATCGCCCATCTTGATGGATTCGATCCTTCTTACGTCCAGTCTAATGCTCGAATAGAATTTGAGAGCTCTGCCGCCGGTAGTCGTTTCAGGATTACCGAACATGACTCCTATCTTTTCACGAAGCTGGGTGATGAAT
>CAYUGP010000198.1:0-2719 GCA_964444315.1 uncultured Oscillospiraceae bacterium
GTCCCGAAGTATGGGATGTTCTCGATTACATCATCAAGGATCACCCGGTACTTCTGAACCGTGCTCCTACTCTTCACAGGCTCGGTATCCAGGCCTTTGAGCCGGTGCTCGTAGAAGGTAAGGCTATAAAGCTGCACCCCTTGGTATGTACACCGTACAACGCTGACTTTGACGGAGACCAGATGGCTGTCCATCTTCCGCTCTCCGTGGAAGCCCAGGCTGAAGCCAGGTTCCTCATGCTCTCTGTCAACAACCTGCTTGCACCTAAGGACGGATCACCGATCAATACTCCTACTCAGGACATGATACTCGGATCCTACTATCTGACCAATCCGGGTCCGGATGAGAGAGAGGCAAGAAGTGCTGATAAGCTCTGCAAGGGCGACGGTATGGTCTTCTGCGACGATGCTGAGATGATGATGGCATATCAGACCGGAAAGGTCGGCACACATGCCAAAGTCAAGGTTTTAAGAAAACTCGATGAAAACGATCCCGGACAGCTTGTTGAATCCACTGTCGGCAGATTCATCTTCAACGAAGGTATACCTCAGGATCTGGGATTCGTAGACAGAGAAAAAGATAAATACGGTCTTGAGATCGACTTCCTCGTCAAAAAGGGAGACCTGACAAAGATCATCGCGAAGTGCTTCAAGGCTCACGGCAATACAGAGACTGCCGAAGTGCTCGACCACATCAAGAGCACCGGTTATCACTATTCCACCCAGGCTGCAACGACCATTTCCGTAAGCGACATGATCATGCCTGAGAACAAGCAGGAGATAATCGATGCGGCCCAGGCCATGGTCGATAAGTATGAAGCCGCTTACAGGCGCGGTCTCATGAGTGATTCCGAAAGATACGAAAAGGTACTTCAGATCTGGCACAAAGCCACCGATGACGTTGCTGATGCACTTATGGATGCTCTGCCTCATGACAATAACCTGTTCATCATGGCAGATTCCGGAGCCCGTGGTTCCAAGCAGCAGATCAAGCAGATAGGCGGTATGCGTGGACTTATGGCCAATGCTACCGGTAAGACCATTGAGGTCCCGATCACGGCGAACTTTAGAGAAGGACTTTCCATAATGGAATACTTCCTCTCTTCCAACGGAGCCAGAAAGGGTCTTGCTGATACGGCTCTCCGTACGGCAGACTCCGGTTACCTCACAAGAAGACTGGTCGACGTATCTCACAACGTGATAATCCGTGAAGAAGACTGCGGCACCAATGAAGGTATCGAAGTCAGAGCCTTCGTTGAAGGCAAGGAAATGATAGAGCCCTTAAAGCTCAGGATAGTCGGACGTACGGCTCTCATAGATGTCGTGGATCCTCAGACAGGCGAGCTCATCGTGGCAGCCGGTGAAGAGATCAGCGACGCTCAGGCTCAGGCCGTGGAAGATGCCGGAATCGAATCCGTAAGCATTAGATCGGTCATGACGTGCAAGTGCGAGACAGGCGTCTGCGCCAAGTGCTACGGCAGGAACCTTGCTACGGGAAGACATGTAAATATCGGCGAAGCCGTGGGTATCATAGCTGCCCAGTCCATAGGAGAGCCGGGTACCCAGCTCACCATGAGAACCTTCCATACAGGCGGTGTTGCAGGAGGCGCATCCGGAGATATCACTCAGGGTCTTCCGAGAGTCGAAGAGCTTTTCGAAGCCAGAAAGCCAAAGGGTATCGCTGAGATCTGCGAAGAAGACGGAACGGTCGTTTCCATCTCCACAAGGACAGACAACAAGACCGAGATAGTCATCCGCGGAGAAAGCGAGAGAAAATATGTAGTTCCTTACGGCGCAAGACTGAAGGTTTCCGAAGGAAGCCAGGTCTCTGCAGGCGAAGGGATCACCCAGGGACCTCTCGATCCTCACGATATAATGAGGATAAAGGGTGTCGGCGGAGTATATCAGTACCTCCTTAAGGAAGTACAGAGAGTATACAAGATGCAGGGTGTAGATATTTCCGACAAGCACATCGAAGTCATCGTCAGCCAGATGCTTTCCAAGTACAAGGTGGACGATCCCGGCGATACGACGCTTCTCCCCGGCGGACAGTACAGTCTCTTTGAACTTCAGAGAGCAAACGACGCTCTCGAAGAGGGTCAGATCCCGGCAGAGTCTGAAAGACTTCTTCTCGGTATCACAAAGGCAAGCCTTGCTACCACTTCATTCCTCTCTGCAGCTTCCTTCCAGGAGACCACAAGAGTTCTTACGGATGCTGCCATCAAGGGCAAGACAGACAGGCTCCTCGGCCTTAAGGAGAACGTCATAATCGGTAAGCTCATACCTGCAGGTACCGGTATGAAGCTTTACAGAAATGTAAACGTGGATTACGGTGTGAACACCGAGTTCATGGAAAACTACAAAGAACTCATGGCTGATGATAGCTACGCGGACGAGGATTTCGACATCGATCCCGACGACTATGACCAGCAGCTTGCCGAAGAGGCCTACGCCGATGAAATTCAAGGCGCAGAAGACTTCGACGAAGAGTAATTCTTTATTGACACATACAGGGGCAATATGATATATTGCCTCTGTTGCGCTGTTTTTGATTTGCCACTTTTTTCATAGGTGGCGGTTGAAATAAACAATACTGAAGAAAGGAGAAAAATTAATGCCGACCATTAACCAATTGGTTAGACAGGGTAGGACCCAAGCCGAGTACAAGAGCAACTCTCCGGCACTCTTAAAGGGAATGAACTCACTCAAGAGAGTGGCTA
>CAYUGP010000199.1:0-2703 GCA_964444315.1 uncultured Oscillospiraceae bacterium
ATCATAACACAATCATAATTTTTTTCCATATCATATTTGCCAAAGTTTGAGAAAAAAAAGCCGCCACACGGGCGGCAGTTGACCGGCATGGGCGGCAGCAGCATCAGTTGCCGGAGCAATTATGCTCAGCACAGTGATCGTGCCCGCATTCCCCTCCGTGATGCTCATGATGATCGCAGCGCGCATCGGGATCGTATTCCAGTTCTCCTTTTGCCAGCGCCTTTGCTGCAGCATCTGCAGAGCCCTGCACTCCTGCATACAAAGCTATGCCCGCATCCTGAAGAGCCATCTGGGCTCCCATGCCGATGCCCCCGCATATGAGCGTATCCACCGATGCCGCCTGAAGGAAGCCCGCGAGAGCTCCATGCCCAGAGCCGTTGGTATCGACCAGCTGCTCCTTCAATATAACGCCGTTTTCCACGTCGTAGAGCTTGAACTGCTCGGTGTGCCCGAAGTGCTGAAACACTTCACCGTTTTCATAAGTTACTGCTATCCTCATAATGTTTTCTCCTTTTGATGATATGTTCTCCGGTATCTCCACCGGTGAAAAAGCGTAATTTCCTCCCACGATCAGAAGGCGTTTTCCGTTGACGAGCATGTCAGCGATCTTCTTTCTGGCTTTCTCATAGATCGCAGTGACAGTCGTCCTGGAGACGTTCATCCTCGCCGCACATTCTTCCTGATCCAGTCCTTCCATGTCCAGAAGCCGTATGACTTCATACTCGTCGACAGACATGGTGATCTCGCTCGATGCGTTCGTATCGTCAGGAGAGAAACTGCGGAACACGGGTATCTGCCCTATCCACCTGCATCTTGTCGGCCTTGGCATAAAAGCTCCTTTCTGACATATGTCAACAACTATGATACACCTTTACTGACATATGTCAATTATATTTTTTTTCATAATAACTGTCGTCAGGGAAGATACTGACTCCCTTTGGCGTCCCATAATAAAAAACCCCTGAACACGGATAGTTCAGAGGCTTTTTCCCTTGCAGATGCCGGCAGACACCAGGGCATATCAGTTCCACACATTTATGCGGAAAAACGCTTTGACCCCACCTTTAGTATCCGCCGTCCTTATGTATATATCCTTGGGCACCACAGACAAAGCTTTACCGTCGCTTCCTGTATAGTATTCGGGTACATAGACCATCTCCAGATCGGGGATACCGGAGAAGGCCCGTATATTCAATATATACCTCTCATACTTTTCCCTTTCTCTCAGAGCCTCGGGCGTCAAATACACATAGTCCTCCCCGCCCTTCACGCTGCAGTGGGGCATGCCGAAAACCAGCTTCACCCGTACGAGATCACCTGACTGCAGTAAAGCCTTTGCATCCTCAGGGCTGCGTACCTCAGAGATATCGAAGAACGGCTCCGTTTCATATTTTCTTCTGTTCTCCCTGCTGTATGGCTCTTCTATATCGCTTGCAAAGGCCCAGTTTAAGACTGTACCGTTGCGGACAGTGAAGGATATCCCGTGCTCAGGCTCAAACTCCGCCTCTCCGCACAGGGCAAATACCACGTCGCCTTCCTCTTCCGGTTCAAACATATACAGGGAATCGGGCCTGAAAGTTTCTATGCGGGTGACCCCGGGAACGTCTCCTGCCCCGTACTCGCTTTCAAAGAAACGCTCAAGCTTTCTGAGCTGGCGCTCCGTAAGGCCGTCAAGAACCTCAAGGCATCTTTCCCCGTAATCATCTGGAAATCCCTTACGTTTCTTTCCGCACAGACGGAGCTCAAGATCGGCACCGAACAGTTCCGTATGTACCGTCCTGCCCACAGATCCGTTATCGTAATATGCTGCATCCGGCCCCGTGCCGAATTCCCTTTTCCATTCCGAAAAGCGTTCGCCTATCTTCTTTTCAAGGGCACCGCACGTCTCCCAGGAGAAATCCATGCAGTAATATCTGTCATCGGGCTCCCCCGATGCCTCGTAATAGTCGTAGATATAGTTATCACGGATGCCGAAGATCCCTTTTGTATCGTAATATGCGCGGAAGAAAGGAATGAACTCTTCCTTCATGTATTCACTGCCGAAAGAAAAGCCTATCCTGCCAAGCGCCTCTGATGCCGTGATCTTCCTTGACTGCATATCTTCGATCAGGCCGTACTTGCCGAATTCAGCCGTGAAACGCCCGTTGAGTGCCCCTGATACTGCAAGCCAGTAGAACATATATGAAAAGGGCACGGCTGCATAGCTTTCGATAACTTCCTTCTGCTTCTCAGTAAGTTCCCCGGTCCCCGGTATCCCCTTTAGCCTCATGTATTCAGCTGCCGCAGCAGCCCTTTCCTCTTTGCCCCTGAAGGCGAACGAATACTTTTCTGCTCTGACAGGGCTCGCGGTCTTCCCTGCACGCTGACTTCCCTTGATGACCGTAAGGCTTATCCCTCCGAATATGAGGCCAAGGATAAAGAATAAGGCGAAAGCATAGATACCGTCTTCGAAGTCAAGGAAAGCGAAAGAGATGCCAGTAAAGAGCACCGCCGTTTTCATGAGAATAGAATTCCTGACAAGCTTTTCCCTGCCCTCCCTGCACCGCAAAAGACATTTCAGCGATATGGCCAGAAACAAAGCCGCCGTAAGCACGAAGGAGATAAAGAAAAGTATCTCGCCCCTTTCTACGGCGCCGCTTATCACTGCCAGAACAAAAAAACCGATGACCGCACATTCAAGAAGTGCACAGATCACGAAAAAGA
>CAYUGP010000200.1:0-2681 GCA_964444315.1 uncultured Oscillospiraceae bacterium
GCTGCACGAAGGTTTGAGATGGCCAAGCATTTCCTCGCTCCGCTTTGACCCTGCGTTATGACTCTGATCCACGCTAACACGGGGTGAGAGGTATCTCATCACCTGGATAAGCGCAGTATCCGGAGTATCTGCAAGCAGCACTGAATCGTCTTCAAAGTATTCAGCAAATCTAAAGAGATTTCCATTCTCCTGATATACTTTTCTGACTTCCTTCTTGCTGCTGTCTATTCTCAGAGACGCATAGCTCAGTATGCATATGGATACGTTCTCACGGATGGTGTCCGGGGAGAAGTTCTGACCATTGAGAAGCATATCCTTGGTATATATGCTCACCTTGCCGGCAAAGTCCATATCCAAGCGCTGCCTGTACGGATGGTTAACATCTGAGAGAGTCCGTATGGTCTGCCCGAGTATAGCATCTGACGGGACGAGCCAGACTATGAATCTTGGCTTGTCCGCAGGCATTTTCTCAAATATCCTCTTGGCTGCGGAGCATGCCATGAATGTCTTTCCGCCACCGGTAGGTACCTTCATGCAGACATGCGGAGTCCCTTTGATCTTATTCTTATATGCGGGGACTCCTCCCTGCCCGATCGGAATATCCTTTCCGCTCCAGTATTTCTCCCATCCTTTGATAAGGTCATTCGTCCCGTCAACAGCATCAATGTATGAGGACAGGTCTGCCATTACAGCTTTCTGATAATTCTTCAGTTCCATTGCTGCCTCCTATAGTCTGCTGATATCCCTCGGGATCTTTTTAAATGTGATATGCCATTTATCCAATTCGTTTTCGCTGAGCGTACACATATCTGCATATATGACATAGGCATCTGCTTTCGTCTTCACCGTATGAAGGAGTTCGCGGTTTAGTATGGTCACATTTTCTTTGTCGTAATTGAAATAGTAGGCTACATCCAGATGCGTGCCCATATATGCAGGCTCTTCCTCATGCACAGGCTCGAGCGGCTGTCTTGTCTCTGTGAAATACACATACTTCCTAATCTCGTCTATGCCGATATCCTCATTGAGATCATCGCCGTTGAATACAGGCAACCCAAGATCATAATAACTGAAGCCGCCGCCAGTACCTGGCACAGCCTTCTTCCCCTCGCCATAGCCGTCAATGACTCTCTTCACGCGCTCAGCCGTTATGCTATCCGCATAATCCATCATCTCTATAAGGATGAATTTGCGGTTGCCGCCATCCCTCTTATTCATATTAAGAACAGCATGAGCAGTCGTACCCGAACCGGCAAAGGAGTCGAGGATAATTGAATCTTTATCTGACGCAAGCTGAACTATTCTTTCTATCAGTCTGACCGGTTTGGGATAATCAAAAAGCTTTTTCCCTAGGAGCAAAGCAAGCTCCTGTGTTCCCTCCTGCGTATGCCCCACCTCATTGTTAGGCCACCACGTCCAAGTTGTTTTCCCTTCTTTTTCTGATAGGTAATTCTTCTGCCGTGGGACGCCCGACCCATCTGATCCAAACCAAAGCCGTCCCTCTTGTCTGTACAATTCATACACCTCTTGCAAATTCTTCCAGCATCTTCCTGCCGGTGGGCCAATTATGTCACCTGATGGCGTTGTAATTTCATACATTTGGTTAGGTCTATATCCCTGGGCTGTAAAATCTACCGACACCCATGGTCCCCTTGGATCATTATCCGGGTTTCTATAATTCTTTGCATCATTTTCATCCAGATCAATAAGGTTAAGGGATTTTTCTGTATTCTCACAATCCTTCGCATAAACAACAATATACTCATGCCCATTACTCATTCTTTTTCTGGCATCTGGAGACGTTCTTTTCTGCCAAATGATTTGCGCAACAAAATTCTTTTCTGCAAAAATCTCATTACATATGTGTCTGAGCCCAATCTGCTCATTATCATCAATGCTGATGAAGATTACCCCCTCGTCAGATAGAAGTCGTCTAAGCAATTGTAGTCTCGGATACATCATGCATAGCCATTTATCATGTCTTGACAGGTCTTCGCCTTCCTTACCCACTACTTCGCCGAGCCATTTTTTGATACGCGGATCGTTCACATTATCGTTATAGACCCAATTCTCATTGCCGGTGTTATATGGTGGATCGATATATATGCACTTGATTCTCCCTTCATATTGAGGTAGCAGTGATTAAAGCGCGACAAGATTATCGCCGTGAATGATCATATTCTCGCTATCTTTTTTTTCATCAGACTTGCCATGTTCATCAAAGCTGTATTTTTGCTCAAGCACATGGTACGGCACATCAAGATGATGGTTGACGACCTTACTTTTTCCTATCCATTCGAGTGTAGGCATTATTAGCACTCCCTTCCCATAGTTCTTTATAATTATAGCGTAGATCAAAATATCTCTCCATACATAAATGCCGTCATCTCTTCAACAGGAAACTATTTACCGCAAATAAAAAAAGAGCTCCGAAGATCATTCTTCTGTAGATCTTCGGAGCATCATTGAATCGTAGATTGTAGATTATAGTCCTGATTAGCCAAGAAGCTTGTCTGAGAACTTAACTTTGATTACCTTCTTTGCAGGAATAACCATCTCAGCGCCTGTAATTGGGTTGCGGCCTGTTCTTTCTGCTCTCTCGGTAACCTCTGCCTTGAATGTGCCAGGGAATACTACCTTGTCGCCTGCCTTCAGTGCGTCAGCTGTTACTTCGAAGAAAG
>CAYUGP010000201.1:0-2647 GCA_964444315.1 uncultured Oscillospiraceae bacterium
TCGATTTCCATCCAGTCGGAGGTGGCGAACTTGGCGTTCTTTCTTGCCTTTACGGTGCCTGCCTCCCTGATGGCTCCGCCGTGGAGTAGCAGTTTTTCCGTAAGGGTCGTTTTACCTGCGTCAGGATGGGATATGATGCCGAAGATGCGGCGTTTTTCTATCTGTTTTGCTAATTCCTGTTTATCCATGATAAATACCTTAATATGAGTGCGTGTTTATTTGACTTTTGCTTTCCTCGCTACATATTTGGTTTACCTCTATTTTCTCATAAAACTTATCATGCGATTATACCATAACAATTAATCTTGTAAAACCACAATATATAGCGTAAAATCATATATTGATTTATAGTTCTTGTATTTTGCAGGCAGGTATAGAGTATGAAATGCCCATTTTGTGAAACTCCGGACACAAAAGTCATAGACTCAAGGCCCACTGAAGACGGGTACGCCATAAGAAGGCGCAGAGAGTGTCCGAATTGCGGAAAAAGATTTACCACCTATGAGAAACTGGAAGAGATGCTCTTCCTTGTCGTGAAGCACGACGGAAGGCGTGAGAGCTTCGACAGGAACAAGGTCCTTACAGGTATCATGCGCGCATGTGAAAAGAGGCCCGTATCCATGGCTCAGATGGAGGCCATCGTGGACGACGTGGAGAGAGGTCTCAACAACATGATGGAAAAAGAGGTGTCCAGCACCTTCATAGGCGAAATAGTCATGGATAAGCTCAAGGAACTGGATGAAGTCGCCTACGTGCGTTTCGCTTCCGTCTACAGAGACTTCAAGGATGTGAACACCTTTGTTGCAGAAGTGGAGAAGCTCCTTGGCAGCAATACGAAGAAAGGCTGACAGAGCCCATGGATAAGATATACAGAATAGCTATAGACGGTCCTGCCGGAGCCGGAAAGAGCACCATGGCCAAGATACTTGCGAAGCGCCTGGGTATCGACTACATAGATACAGGCGCGATGTACAGAGCCATAGCCGTTAAACTCATAAGGACAGGTACCGATTACGATGACCCCGAAGCCCTTGCAAAGATGCTGGCGTCTACGGACGTGGACTATTACGGAGGCAAGGTGTATCTCGACGGAGAAGACGTGAGCAGCATCATACGCACTCCCGAAGTTTCGGATATGGCATCAAAAAGCTCTGCGGTCCCTGCAGTCAGGGACAAGCTGGGAGAGACTCAGATGGCCATAGCGAAAAAGAGAAGTCTTCTCATGGACGGAAGGGATATAGGGACCATAATAATACCGGATGCGGAATTCAAGTTCTATCTCACTGCAAGCAGCAGGATAAGGGCTTACAGAAGAGTCTGTGAGATGAAAGACAAAGGGATCGAATGTGATCTCGATTCCGTTGAACAGGATATCAAGGAAAGGGATTACAGGGATTCCCACAGGGACTATCATCCGCTTAAGAAAGCAGATGATGCCGTAGAAATAGACACTTCGGATCTTACCATAGCCGAAGTCGTTGATAAAATGTTGGAGATCATCAATGAAAAAGTCAGTTAAAAGATTTGTGGAATCGGGAGTTTTTTTTGCGGTCTTCGTGCTTTTTACACTGCTCGTGAAAAAGATCGATGTTCAGGCCATAGGACCTGAAGCTTCACAGGTGGGCTTTGCTTCCATCAATGCAAAGTTCCATGAGATGTTCGGATACAATGAATTCTGGTACAAGTTCTCTGAAAGGCTCGGTTATGCAGCCCTTGCTGTTTGTGCGGCTTTTGCCCTCATAGGGATACTTCAGTTCATCAAAGGGCGCGGTTTTAAGGCCGTTGACAAGAAGATCATCGCTCTCGGTGTCTTCTATGTCGTTGTCATAGCCTTCTACGTCGCTTTCAACAAGGTGGTCATAAACTACAGGCCGGTGCTGGAGGCTGACGGGAGCCTCGAAGCTTCCTATCCAAGTTCTCACACGGTCCTCGCCATATGCGTCTTCGTGACCATGTTCAGCCAGAGGGTATTCAACAGAAAAAAGACGACCACGGAAAAAGCCGAGAACGTCATCGCAGGCACCATACTGGTCGCTCTGATGGTGATAAGCAGACTCTTTTCAGGAGTCCATTGGTTCACTGATATAGTCGGGGGAGTGATACTTTCTGTGGCTCTTGTCCTCCTTTACAAGGCTGCTGCGTCAAGGATTGACGGAGACTGATCAGATCTTGTAAAGCTGCCACTTGCAGCTGGGAATGAAATATTTGAGCTGGTAGCGTGTGTCCGCATCGTCGACGGTGCTCTGACATTCATATACGAGCATGTCTATGCCGGCAAGTCTCCTTTCGTCCACGTAAAGGATCTTGCCCACGTAGATCTCGCGGGATTCACCGTCTGTGTCTGTGTATCTGAATTTGTACGGAAGAGGATGCCCCTTGCTTTTAAAAACAACGATGGCATCTATAGGCTTAGCCACCACCTTCATCCCAACTGCCCCCTTGCATTGCTATTAGATTATACGAACAATTGTTCTTTTTGTCAATGACAAAAGAGGATTTGCAGTAAAAAAACTTGATTAGGAGAATTGCTTCTTTTCACTTGACATAAAGCTTCTCCGATGTTAATATTTTCGTTGCAGTCTTTGGATAAAGATGTATTGTGGCGGTATAGCTTAGTTGGCTAGAGCGTCCGGTTCATACCCGGAAG
>CAYUGP010000202.1:0-2036 GCA_964444315.1 uncultured Oscillospiraceae bacterium
CCGAATATCAAGTGATGCTGATAAGCATCTTAGAAAAGCTTGATGGCGAATGGGTACATTTGCTCCCTCCTGCGGGTACATGTAGAAATTCCGGGCAAACACCACCTGATTTCCCATATATACGTCTTCTTCCATCGGGAACCATATATCCATCCAGTAATCGCTGATATACCCTCCTGCAGGAGCAGCCAGGTGGATATATGAAATGAGCGGTCCGAGTTCCCAGTTACCTGCTATATAATCTCCTGCATAATATACTGTATCCCAGTCTATTGTATTGAATAAAGATACCGTTACGGGATACTGAAGGGAACCATCCCACAGTTCTACCGGATCGCCCACTTTTATATCCATATCCAGGTACCATCCGAGTTTAGACGGGTTGCAGTTGCTGAAGAAAACTCCAAGCTGCGGATTCTGAGGATCCCTGTTGAACTCGCCTGACGCTCCGCAGCTGCGGATGATCTCTTCTGCATCGGGATCCTTCATCCAGACCATGATTATACGGTCATCTGTCCTCTTATGGACTATATCTATGAATTTAGTGAGCGTATCGGGATTGAGATTGCTGAACACCTGTTTCATGGCAAGCTGAGCTACTTCCCCGAATATGGCGTCTGATGCATCGTTTCCTGCCGCTATGTCGGTATATACCTCTTCGGCATTGAGATACTTCAGGTAAATGTCGCTCTGGATGTATTTCGTGCAATAGTTTCCGTCCAGTACAGTGCCGTCGCTGACGGTGATAGGCCCTGTACAGCCGAGTATATCCTGAATGATAGCCGGAGTCAGGGAGATGACGCCGTCAACATATTCATGCATACACTGTTCATAGCTGTCGGCCCAGATCTCTGCCGCCCTCGGGTAATAGGGGTCATAGCAGGCATCTCTCGGGTACTGGAGCCAACCGTAAAACATATAGAATTCCTGGAAACTGTACTTGTCAGGATCATAATCCCATATGAGAACGTTCCATACGCTGTTGAAATCTCCTATGCTGAGGTACCCGTCTTTGATCCTCATGGTCCCAATGGAACCGGGATATCCGCCGGATGCTCTTATCTCTGCTGAGTTCTGTGCGACCACCAGATAGAGCCTGTTCTCGCCGTTCTGAAGTATAGCCTTGAGAAGAGGGATGTAAACCTCAGCATCGTGATATACATCTATGAGTTCCTGGACTTTTCCTGAATACTTGTGAAGGAGACCGTTAGTATCGAATGATATCTCCATCTTGGATACTTCAGCCACGATGGCCTCCACATCGGGAAGTGCCTCCTCAGCAAATGCCAGGTAATCAAGCAGAGCCTTCACGTTGAACTTATCGTCTTCTTTTATAGATGACAGAGGATGCTTATCGAGAAGAGCAAAGCCCTCGTCCATATACTTATCCAGCATCTCGTCAGCTATATCCAGAAGCCTGCAGCCTGCTACATAGTCTCCGCCGTATTTCGGGAGCTTGTCACAGTGCTCCCAGATGGGACCTTCGACCTTTGCTCTGATCTGCTTTAAAATATCGTGAACTTCTGCAGCCTTTTCCTGGGCTGATACATACTCCTCCGCCTTGATGTCGGTGAGCATGGCCTCGAGCTTATGCTTTGCGGTCTTTGCATTGTCATACATCCCTTTTGCATCCAAGGCTATCCTGGCTACAAAACCGATGATGACTATGAACAAAAGGAGGAATATAATACGTCCGACTTTTACCTTATATTTCTTTTTCTTTTTCTTCTTTGCCAATTCCTTCTCCCAGTTGACAGGGTGCTACTTACCTGAGTACATTCTTTCGTAATAGTCTTGGTACTCACCGCTGACTATCTCTTGCCACCATTCTTTGTTGGCAAGGTACCATTCGATAGTCTTTTTGATCCCGTCGGCGAATTTAGTTTCCGGCAGCCATCCCAGCTCATTGTGGATCTTTGTCGGATCTATTGCGTATCTCATATCGTGTCCCTGTCTGTCCTTGACGAAAGTGATAAGGCTCTCGTCCTTTCCGAGGGTGCTGCATATGAGTTGTACGATGTCTATGTTTCTCATCT
>CAYUGP010000202.1:2046-2636 GCA_964444315.1 uncultured Oscillospiraceae bacterium
GATGTTGTAGACCTCCCCGTCCTTTCCGCTGTGAAGGATGAGATCTATAGCTCTGCAGTGATCTTCCACATAGAGCCAGTCTCTGACGTTGAGGCCTTCCCCGTATACTGGAAGGGGCTTATCTGCCAGGGCATTTGCGATCATGAGAGGTATAAGCTTCTCCGGGAACTGATAAGGTCCGTAGTTATTGCTGCAGCGGCTTATGGTGACCGGAAGTTTGTAAGTCCTTCCGTAGGCCATGACCAGCAGGTCTGCAGAAGCCTTGGATGCTGAGTAAGGGCTGCTCGTATGTATAGGGGTCTTCTCCGTAAAGAAGAGGTCCGGTCTGTCAAGAGGCAGATCTCCGTATACTTCGTCAGTGCCCACCTGATGGAACCTCTTGATGCCGTATTTCCGGCAAGCATCCATGAGCACTGCTGTGCCGAGTATATTGGTCCTGAGGAAGATCTCAGGATCCTCAATGCTTCTGTCAACGTGGCTTTCGGCCGCAAAATTGACTATGACATCAGGTTTCTGCTCACGGAAGACCCTGTCGATCTCATCCCTGTCGCAAATGTCGACTTTTTCGAACACTATGCGGTCAAGAACTG
>CAYUGP010000203.1:0-2634 GCA_964444315.1 uncultured Oscillospiraceae bacterium
AGTAAGAGCAAGGGTGAAGTATATATCGGGACAGCCCTATATACAGGCAGCGAGGGTCAGCGGATACAGCAGGCTCCATACGGCCGTTTATCACCTCATACCGGGACTGTCGGACGTGCTTTTGTCAAGGTTTCTTTTAGGCGTGACCAGCTGCATCATGATGGAGTCTACTCTAAGTTTCCTGGGCTTTGGCGACCTTTATCACCCCACCTGGGGACCAATGGTGAATTTCGCATACAGAAGAGGCGCATTTATGAGAGGAGCATGGAACTACCTGCTTCCTCCGGGGGTGTGCATCGCACTTTTGTCCCTCGCCTTTTATTTCATCAGCGTATATATCGAAAACAGAAGGGAGAGCTTATGAGCTATACTCATTCCATGAAAGACCACGTGACGCCGGAGATCCTTGAAAGGCTCAAGGATAAGTCTGACGCCGCAAAGGACGCCCACACGAAAAAAATAATAGGGCATATCCAAACGGTTTGCCGGGAGGACGGCAGCTTCAAGGAAGAAATAGAAGATTACGAAAAGCTCTACGGAGCGGCCATAGGCTTCTATTACCTTGGCGATTACGAAAAGTGCATGGAAGCTCAGGAGCTTGCCTATCCCCATTTCAACGACGAGATGGGCATCGCGGCCATATTCTGGCATACCCTTGCCGCATGGAGATGCGGAAAAGAAGCATCGCTCTTAAACGATCATTACAATATCCATATGGATATAGGGCATCATAAAAGTTATGACAGGATCATGGCGCTTGCTGCAGGCAAATCTTCTGTAAAGAGCACTAAGCTCATGTTCGACCTTGAAGACAACCCTCTTGAGCTTTCTATACTCGGTTACGGTCTTTACTGCTATCTCAAAAAGTTCGGGGATGAAGGAGGCTTTGCAGAAGACGTGCTCGAAAGAGTGTATGAAGAAGACGGTTTCTGGATCACCTACGCATATCTTGGCGCAAGGAACGATCTGCTCAATGGGGGCGTATTTATTATTTAAGCCGGATCGATGGTCGCGAAATCACGAATATTGTTATATTCCTAAGGCAAATAGGGTATAATAGATATAGAAAACGATCATCGAAAGGAATACTGATATGGAAATAGAAATCAGATATACGCAGCCAAGAGACGTCGATACCCTATATGACTTTTTTGAAGCCTATGATGCGGAGCCTGCAGATTCAGACAACGGCTTTTATTTCGGCTGGGGGATAGAATCGATACAAAAGGACGCAGTCGAGTACTATCAAAACAATTGGCTCGGAGCCTTTGACGAAGGCAAGATCATAGGGATCTGCTGGATAGGAGAGTCTGAAGAAGAGTTCGGCAGGAACGGAAAACCTGCACTTGTTCAGTCAGACGTTTACGTGCTTCCCGACAGAAGGGGAAGAGGCATAGGTACTGAGCTTGTAAAAGAGGCCATAGCACTTGCAAGGGAAGAGTACGGCGACAGAGACGTTCACATCACTTTGCTGGACGACGATCTTGTGCCCTTCTATGAAAAAATGGACTTCGTATTCGAGGCCGCAGGTCTGGGATTCCTGTACTGCTGATCGTGTCAACAACCCACCGCTTAAACCCATAACGGGTTTTGAAGCGGGGGCTTGAAAAAGCCCTTGTTGACTACCCTAAGCCTTGAGACAAAGGCTACGTTATCCGGGTGATCACACCGGCGGACGTTCGTCCTAATCTGCCGCTCTGTGGTCTGTCATTAAACAGTCCTGATTGGGAAGGGACAGTGTGGCGGACATGGTAACCCCGGATAACATTGGGGAAGGACACCAAACGGCATGGTACGCGCCGGCTTAAAGCAAAAAGCGTATCAAGGGGAAATATAAGGGGATAGTAGGGATGGAGGTATACGTACAAGACAAGTACGGACGGCCGCTTATGCCTACAGAGCGCTACGGAAAAGTCAGAAGACTTTTGAAAGCAGACAAAGCAAAAGTGGTAAAGCGTTGTCCGTTCACTATCAGACTTCAATACGATACGGGAAGTATCGTGCAGGAGGTAGATCTCGGGATCGATGCAGGAAGCAAGACGATCGGTCTGTCAGCCTGCACTAAAGACAGGGAAGTCTACGCAGCGGAGATAATGCTAAGGCAAGATGTGACCGAGAGACTGTCAGAAAGAAGAGAGTACAGGCGCTCAAGAAGAAACCGAAAGACAAGATACCGCAGCGCAAGATTCGACAACAGAGTCAGGTCAAAGCACAAAGGATGGCTGGCACCTTCCATAGAGGTAAAGATAGCAAGTCACCTGAAGGCAGTAGAGGATATCTGCAGTATTTTGCCTATCAGTCACATCACAGTAGAGACTGCATCGTTCGATCTACAGAAGATCAAAGCAGAACTAAACAGGCTTGCCGCACCGAAAGGAGCAGAGTACAAATGGGGAGAACAGCTTGGATTCTGGAACGTAAGAGAATATGTACTGTTCAGAGACGGGCACACCTGCCAATGTTGCAAGGGAAAGTCCAAGGATAAAAGACTCAACGTACATCACCTCGAAAGTCGCAAGACGGGAGGAGACGCACCGAACAATCTGATCACTCTGTGTGAGACTTGTCACAGTGGATATCATGAGGGAACAGTAACACTGCCCGGGAGTATCAGACGGGGTGCATCATTCCGTG
>CAYUGP010000204.1:0-2619 GCA_964444315.1 uncultured Oscillospiraceae bacterium
CCCTACTTCTTACGACGCACAGTCAGACGCCGGGATGGTAACGCTGTCCCTGCGATAAAAATAGTGAATTAAACCTTGATGCCTGAGTTACAAATCTTCAGATGCTCATTGATGATGCTCTGGATGAGCCGTTCGTGCCTTTCGTAGAACTTATCAAACTTTCGAATGCAGAGTTCCTGGTCTGGCGCAGTAAAGTCTTCATTGCTACAATACATAAGGAATGCTGAATAAACATCCCTTTGGATTCTCCTGCCGTCAGGTAGTTCATGCCATCGCTGGCTGAGCTTCTTCTTGATACATTCTCCAAGCATATGGTCGTACTGACTCGCTCTGAATTTCCTGCTGGACACTTCGTGGTATCCCTTCCCAAATTTCTTTTTGAGTTCTGCCTGGAACGCTCCAGGGCACCGGTACTGCAGAGATTTCCCAAATCTTTTACGTCTCTTGTTCTTTTGGACCATCTTTGCAGTTCCATCCTTCTTCTGGACCAAGATAGCCTTGTCGGACTTCTCTTTTGAAGCTTTTGCCTTCTTCTGGAGGGCTTTGGCGTTAGACGGCTCAATGATAATCTCATCGCCTAGAGACCTTAAACGGTTAGCATCAGTCTGTATGGCATACTTTCTGGTCAGGGCGTCTCTTCTCATCCGCTCATGGTTCAGATACTCTAAGCGACGGTACTTCTTGGATTTTTTCCATCTTCCCCTTGAGCCTTTCTTGTAAGTCCCGTTTGCGTTGAAACGCTCGGGATTCATCTTACGTTTAGAGGCTTCCATATGCCACTGTCTATTGCGGATTATCCTCTCAGACCTTTTGGTGGACTGATGATTGCGTTCTGCAAGATTATCCAGGATAATCTGCTGGTCAGCTACTGCAGCGTAACTCTGTGTTCCATTGTCACATCCGATACGGCCTTTCTTTGAAAAATCATGACGGGGCGATCCGTCCTTCTTTTTCTTAGAACAGGCTACGTCTGCAATAGTGACTTGTACATAAACCCTAAGCCTGCCCCGGATTGTTTCGCACTTCAGGCTAGCGAAACAAGGCCGGAACACTGGAACAACTTCTCCAGATTGAACCATGTGATTGATGCACTCCGCTTCCTGGCCAGGGTTTTCTAGGAACTCTAAAATCTTGGCGCTTTCATCTTTCAGAAAAAGGTCATCTGCGGGAATCTGAACGCCGAATTCACCAACTCCATCCAGATAGAACTGTAAACAGCCATCATCATCCGAACCTATGACAATTCCTCTACAGGACTGTTTGGCTCTGATGATAGGAAGATCTCCCCGCTTGCGGAAATGGAGCCGATGGCCATCTTCAAATAGCACCTTTTCACATCCAGCCCAGATGTCTTCCCCCCTCGTAAGGCCAAATATTGATCCAACACCGAATGCTGAAGCCTTGTCTCTGGTCAGCTCGTATACAGATTTCTCTGTCAGTCCATATTGTACCTGCATTGCTGTCATTTTGGCGCCGATAGCATCAAGTTCTTCTGACAAAGTCTTGTATCGGTCACTATCCTCTTCTAGGCCGTCCATATGTCTCACATGCCAGCCATAGTCCTTTTGGAGCGCACGATACTCCTTGGTTCGAAACAGCTGATCGATTCGCTTATTAAGAATGCCCACCGCATTGTTGCCGAGCATGCGTAAGTCATTCGCATAAGCAAAAGCATGGCGTTTCATATCCTCGTCCATATCAGCTTCAAAAGTAACCACGTGACGAGGGGAAGCATCCCTGTACTTGTCTCTATCCTTTTCAAACTCAGTCTTGCTTCTTCTTTTTCTCGGCATGTTTTTGTCCCTCTATGTATTTTCTGACCGTGCTTTCACTAATGTAACCTACGGAAGATATGAAATGCCCCTCGCTCCATAGGACCTTACACCTGGAATAGAAAGCTCGCAGGCCAGGAAATTCAGCAAGCATCATTCTGGCCGAATTGCTCTTCAAAACCCTCACGATATCGCATGGCGCTATCGTCTGAGGTGCATCAACAAAAATATGTATGTGGTCCGGCATTATCTCTAGTGCTTTTACCACATATCCATACGTATTACAGATGCCGAGAAGTATCTCTCTTAGTTTCTCGGCCCTGTAACCAACAAGAACATTATACCTAAACTTTGGGCACCAGACAATATGATACTGCGTCAGGTATTTGCTGTGCGCCCCGCTGTGGTATTGATCATCCATACCATGCACCTCGATAGATAATATGACTGATTTCTTGCTGTTCACATCTCAACGATACCACTAAGCAAAGACTCTGCAGTATTATGCGAGGTTTGCATCCTCTATACCTTTATGCTCATTAAAGCCTATAATCTCACTTTGTGAGGATGCTAACCACGGGGCAAGCCCCGTGGTTTTCGCATAATAGTCTTATAACCGAGGATAGCCAGATTATCCAGGCTTCCTCGGAAGTCATTTTCACGATGTACTTGCTATCAAGCCCAGCGAATGTCAGTTTCTCCATCTGAAAACCTCGGGGCCTAAACAAATTTGAGATTTATGACTCCAGTCCAAAAGACATGAGGCTAATTGGGAGCTCGCTCCCAATTAGTCGAAATGTCTATTTGGACGCCATGATACCGACACGAAGTGACGCCTTAAGCGGCA
>CAYUGP010000205.1:0-2614 GCA_964444315.1 uncultured Oscillospiraceae bacterium
CTTCCGTAGCTGCATTGAAGCCTACGCCCTTCTTTGCGTTCTTGACTGCGTTTACTACGACGCTTCCCTCAAGTCCTGCATTCTCTGCAATCTGGCGTACGGGCTCTTCAAGAGCTCTTACGATGATGTTGGCACCTGTCTTGACATCACCCTCGAGACCTGCTGCATATTTTGCAACTGCCGGGATGATATTGACAAGAGCTGTGCCGCCTCCGGGTACTATACCTTCTTCAACTGCAGCCTTGGTTGCGTTGAGAGCGTCTTCTATACGGAGCTTCTTTTCCTTGAGCTCTGTCTCGGTCGCAGCGCCTGCTTTGATGACTGCTACGCCGCCTGCCAGCTTGGCCATACGCTCCTGGAGCTTTTCCTTGTCGTATTCGGAAGTGGTGTTGGCATATATTCCTTTGATCTGTCCGACTCTGGCTTCGATCTCTGCCTTGTTTCCGGCTCCGCCAACTATAGTTGTGGTATCCTTTGTTACCTTTACTGTGGATGCCGTTCCGAGGAGGTCTATGGTCGCTGTCTTGAGATCGTAACCGAGTTCATCGGAGATGACTGATCCGCCTGTCATGATAGCGATATCCTTGAGCATGTCTTTGCGCCTGTCGCCGAATCCCGGAGCCTTGACTGCACATACGTCCAGTATACCACGGAGTTTGTTGACAACGAGGGTAGCAAGAGCTTCGCCTTCGATATCCTCAGCTATGATGAGGAGTTTCTTGCCCTGCTGGAGTATCTGCTCGAGAAGGGGCATGACTTCCTGGATGTTGGAGATCTTCTTATCTGTGATGAGGATGTAGGGATCCTGCATAACGTTCTCCATCTTCTCGGGATCGGAGACCATGTATGCGCTTACATATCCTCTGTCGAACTGCATACCTTCGACTACTTCGAGGGTTGTATCCATGGACTTGGAATCCTCGACCGTGATGACTCCTGAGGTGCCTACCTTGTCCATAGCCTGGGCGATAAGTCCGCCTATCTCTTCATCTCCGCAGGAGACTATTGCTACCTGGCGGATAGCTTCTGTTCCCTTTACGGGTTTGGCGTTCTTCTTGAGAGCTTCCACTGCCACGTCAACTGCGCCCTGGATGCCTCTCTTGAGGACCATGGGGTTTGCTCCTGCGGCAACGTTCTTGAATCCTTCATGGATTATCGCCTGAGCGAGAAGAGTAGCTGTAGTTGTACCGTCTCCGGCCACATCGTTGGTCTTGGAAGCGACTTCCTTGACGAGCTGTGCGCCCATGTTCTCGAAGCCGTCTTCAAGTTCGATCTCTTTTGCTATGGTAACACCGTCGTTGGTGATGAGCGGAGAACCGTAGGTCTTTGCGATGACTACGTTCCTTCCCTTAGGACCAAGGGTGATCTTTACTGTATTTGCAAGCTGGTCTACACCGCTCTGAAGTTTTCTTCTTGCGCTTTCGCCAAAATCGATTTCTTTAGACATGATTCAATGCTCCTCTACTCTACTTTAGCCAGAATATCTTTATCTTCGAGAAGGAGAAGTTCTTTCTCGTCGACCTTGAAAGTCTCTCCTGCGAACTTCGAATAAATAACCCTGTCGCCGACCTTGAGATCCTTGTTTGCCTCAGGTCCGACTGCAACTACTGTTGCCATTGTGCTTTCTTCCTTTGCAGATGCTGCAAGAAGAAGTCCGCCTGCTGTTTTTTCTACGGCCTCATCCTTTTTGAGAAGGACGCGGTTTCCCATAGGTACGATTGTCATATTATTTCCTCCTGTTTTAAGCCTTTTAGGCCAAATCTACTTTTAAACGCAAATGTTATTATACCACAAAGATACGCTGTGTTCTACAAATATATATCGAATGTCTAAGACCTTATGTAACCTCTTATCTCCACTTCCACTCCCAGCACGTTGAAGGAAGTCATGTGCTCCACTGCCCTGTACACCCTTTTCTGAAGAGCTTCCGCAGCTTTCATCATCTTCGTCCCTTTTTCGGCATTGATTATGGCCCTGATATACATACCGTCGCTGCCGTTTATGCTCGTTGCAAAGAGAAGCTGGCCGCAGCCGGGCGTTATGGACACCTCGTGCTCCACTATCTGACCTATTATCTTATCTGAGATCTCATAGGACCCAAGATAGCTGTAGGTGGGACGTATGACCGTCTTTGTCTTGTTTTCCTTTTTGCTGAAGGCTCTTTTGGGATCTATGAGATAGCCGGAGAACTGTTTCTTGACCTGAAGGGTCGGAGCAGGGATCGTATGCATACCTGACTGGAATCTTCTCTTGCCGGCCAGCTCCCTATCCTTTTCGGTGGTCACGTCTTCAATATGTATGATCTCGCTCGGTTCGGGAAGACTGAGCCTCTCAGCTATAAGCCTGACCATATCTTCGGAGGTGCCGAGTATGAGCAGATGCTCGGGCTTAAGCTTTGCTATGGCAAAGGCCACTTCCTCTGCATTCTTTTCGCTTTGGAAAACGGCTGTTTTCACAGCCCCTATCTTGGTCTTTTGCTTCTTTGCGGACGCCCCTGCTATTATCTTGCCCCCTGCAATCAAAAGCCCGTCATCAATGATGGCGTCTATGCCGAGCTTTGAGGAAAGCTCCGTTGCGACATAGCTTTTGCCCGTGCCGCTTTTCCCTGACAGTC
>CAYUGP010000206.1:0-2589 GCA_964444315.1 uncultured Oscillospiraceae bacterium
TTTCTGCGGTAGAGTATACCGAGGACGTTTTCGGAATAGTTGGTCATCATGCCGAAGAAGGCGATGAGCCACATCCAGAACACAGCTCCGGGGCCACCTGCTGCGATGGCTCCTGCAACGCCTACGATGTTGCCTGTACCGACCGTGGCGGCAAGAGCAGTGCAGAGGGACTGGAACTGGGATATGGTCCTGTCCTTTGTATGGCCTGTCACGTGTTTGTCCTTGAAGATAGCTCCTATGGTGTTTTTCCACCAGTGGCCGAAGTGGCTTATCTGGAAGAATCCCGTCAGAATAGTCATGAGTATGCCGACGAAGCCCAGAAGGATCAGGGCCGGCCAGCCCCAGACGACGCCGTTGACGGAATCGTTTATACTGGTCACTTTTTCAATAAAACTTTCCATTTCTTCCTCCTATGTATATGAGAGCAAAGCACTGTATTACCTTTTGAATAATGAAAAATATTAACATCAATATACTTCAAGCTCAAGCGGACAGACAAAAATATCGAAAGATTTTTGTGTTAAAACAATAAATGTTCGCACATAGGCGAACATTTAAAATGAAATTCCGACTTATCTTTCTATGCGGATATCTTCAGTCTATGCCCTGTTTTTTGGTCATGTTCTTAAAAATATCCATGATCTCATTGTAAGTCACTTCCCCGCCGTTTTCTTCGAAGTCGAAATCCTTGAAGAAGTCATAAAACTGATCGAAGTTCTCGGGGACCTCTACATTCTGATCCTTCATCTGCTCCTGTATCTGTTCCATGATATTGTTCATCATCTCTTCTATCTGGTCCGAAGAATCCGGAAAATCTTCATGGAAGTCCTCGATCAGGGAGAATATATCATCCATGTTCTGGTTCTGTATCATTTCCTCGATCTTATGCTCCATCTCCTCCATCCTTTTCTTCTGCCTGTTGTACCTTACAAGCATGAGAGTGGGTACGGTCAGAACCACTACGACTATGAGGATGGTTGCTATAAGAAGGCCTTTCTTGCCGCTCTTTTTCTTTTTGGTTTCCGGCGTCTTGAATACGCTTTCCCTGGAGACCTTAGCTCCGCACTCGGGGCAGAGCTCGCTGCCGTCGGGTATGTTCTTTTTGCAATTTCTGCAGATCATTGTCTTTATCCCCCTTAACTACTCTATATTTTGACCTATACCTGCCTCTTTTTCAAGTCTTGAAAGAAACTCTTCAAGAAAAGCATGCCTTTCCTCTGCAAGTTCCTTTGCCGTATCGGTGTTCATCATGTCTTTTAAAAGCAGCAGCTTGTCGTAGAAGTGCTGCACGGATTCCTCCAGGGGCCTTCCGTGTTCTCCTCCGTATGCGAAGGTCCTGGCTATGCCTACGGCACCTATGGCATCGAGGCGGTCCGCATCCTGTACTATCATGCCTTCCAGAGTTTTGGGTGCCCTGCCCCTGTTTTTGCTGAACGACACAGAATTTATTGCTTCGCATATCCGGTCTTCCTCATCCTCCGGGATGCCCGTCCCGGAAAGAAAGGCCCTGGCATTGGCATTGTTTTCCGTAGAGAAGAGCTTATGGTCGTCTGCATCGTGAAGAAGGCTCGCCAGAATCACGACTCTCTTGTCGCAGCCTGGCTCCTTTGATGCTATCTCCATGGCGTTTCTGAAGACCCTCAGGCTGTGATCCGCACCGTGACCGCCGGAGTCTCCTCTGAACAGCTCCTTTATGTATGCAGCCGCTCTTTCATATATTTCCTTATCGCTTTGTTCCATCTATGCTTCCTGCTCCAGAGTTTTAGTATAGAAAGCTTTGACAAGCTTCGTGTACCTTTCCGTATCCTGAAGGTAGCTCGTACCGTGGCGGGCTCCCGGGAATGTATACCTTTCGATGTATTCAGGATTCGCAAGGGCTATCTCCTCGCTCATCTTTGGAGGCACGAAATCGTCGTCTTCTCCGTGTATTATCATCACCGGTATCTTTATATCCCTCACGGCAGATACACAGTCCGCTCCCAGAAGATCGAAGCCTCCGAAGAGCCTTGCTCCGAGCCTTATGAAGGGGAAAAGTATGCCTATGGGGAGCTTCCTTACCTCCCCCACATGCCTGATGATCTTTTCCGTATAACCGAAGGGGCAGTCCGCTATGATGCCCCGGACGTTTCCGGGAAGACCAAGCCCTGCTGACATGAGGACGCTGGCTGCTCCCATGGAGATGCCCACTATGAGTATTTTCTTATCCTCTCCGAACCTTCCGGAAGCATATTCTATCCATGAGATCACGTCTCTTCTTTCGTTTATGCCGAAGGATATGGTGTGGCCTTCACTGCCGCAGTGGGCTCTTTGCTCTATGATAAGGGCGTTGTATCCGCAGGAAAAACATATGTCCGCTCCTCCGCAGAAATCCCTTGAGGGAGTGCCCGTATATCCGTGGAACATGATAACAAGAGGGGCGTCATCTGAAGCATGATAATATCTCCCCGTAAGCCTCAGGCCGTCGAAGGACGTGATATTTACCCTCTCGTAATCCTTTTCCTTCAGTTTCCTGATCATGGCTATGCAGCGCTCCCGCTCTTCCTCGGGCTGGCGGGGATCCGAAAGCTCGTAATCGTCAGGCTCCTTGCC
>CAYUGP010000207.1:0-2581 GCA_964444315.1 uncultured Oscillospiraceae bacterium
TCGTGGTGCCGTTCATCACCCCGCCGATTTCCAGTATGCTGTCTGCAGCGCTTATTCTTTTAAGGTTCTCTAGCCAGGGTATGCCGCCCCCTGCCGTAGCTGAGTACTCAAGGCATACTCCATTTTCCCTTGCTATTTCGGTAAGCTCCGCATAGTGAAGGGACAACATCTGCTTGTTCGCCGTGACCGCATGCTTTCCGGCAAGAAGGGCAGCCTTTACGAAATCATAGGCAGGGTGTTCTCCTCCCATAACTTCTGCGACTAGCTCTATCTCCGGATCATTCAGTATATCGTCAAAATCTGACGTCAGAAGGTCCTTGATCTCCGGGATATACCTTCTGTCCAGTATGCGGACAACTTCGGCATCGGTGCCTTTTAAGGCCTCCATGCATCCGCTTCCCACGGTCCCGTATCCCAGTATTGCTATTTTCATGGCTTTCCCTACTCTCAGTTTATAAAACTAACTATATATGCCTTTGTCAGGTCTAAAGCATCTCCAGATATGATTTTGCAAGTTCTGCTATCAGCTCGTTGTATTCTTCATTGTCTCCCCGGTGAAGAGCGGCCATGTAAATGTGCTCGTAATTTTCCACTTTTGAGTTGTGCCTCATGAGAGTGTGTATAGCTATGTTAGAACACATGTCCGCGACTCTTCCTATATGCATCAGTATGTCGAGGAAGATCGATCCTGTGACTGCATCGCAGATGCCCGATATCATGCGTTCCATGTGATTGTCCCTGCACTTCTTGACCATCTCGTTGATGGTTACCACATAGGCCTCCACCTTGCCCGCCGATTCCAGATTCTGCTTTGTGAAAGCAAGGGTCGTATGTTCCAGGAGTTCCTTCAAAGGCTCGGATATGGACTTGAGCTCAAAGAGTGCATGTTCCGACAGTTTCCCGTCTTTTTCGACTATCACCTCTGCACATCTGCAGATGGAGAAGACATGGTCTCCTGCCCTTTCAAAGTCGGTCACACACTGCAGATAGTAATTCTGTATATCCTCCTGCAAACCGGGCTTGAGATGCGGAGTGATCTTAGCAAGATAAGCATTGACCGCATCTTCCAGTTGGTCCATGTACAGCTCGTCGCTTTTGATCCTTTCAGCTATCGACATATCATATTTTTCAGTAAGCTCTATGGCGTAGAACACGTTGGTGTTCACGATCTCGTTCATGGTGCAGAGGGCTTTGTAGGCACTGTTGAGAGCAAGGGCGGGAGATGAAAACAGAGCCTCGTCCATGGCCTCTATCTCAGCGCCCCTTTCGACCTGGTTCGGATCGTCCTTTACAAGTTTCCTTGAAGCATTTTCAAAGGTCTTTGCAAGAGGCAGGAGAAGAATTGCCGTAGCCAGCTTGAATACGGTATGAACATTGGCTATGCCGCCGGAATTGAGAACTTTATTCCAAAGAGCACCCATACCGCCTGCTGCATGAGCTGCGTTCACTGAGATGATTATGATGGCTATACAGAAGATGTTGTACAGCATGTTGATCATGCCCGTCCTCTTAGTGTCTGCCTTGGTACCTATGGAACACACTATGAGAGTGGTAAGACCGTCCCCCATGTATATGCCCAGAAGTATGGGGAACACCGAACTGAAAGTGATAGCCCCCGTTACGGACAAAGCCTGAAGTATACCTATGGTAGCAGATGAAGACTGCAGTATGAAAGCCACGGCAAGACCGGCCAGAAAACCTAGAAGAGGCCTGTCTCCGAAGCTGGTGAACAGTTTAGAGAAAGATTCCGATTCAGACAAAGGGGCGACTGCGTTGGTCATGCTCAGAAGTCCCGTGAACAATATGCCGAATCCCATGGCAATAGTACCTATGGTGGAGGAATTCTTCCTCTTTACGAACATTATGAACACTATGCCTATGACAGCAGCCACCGGGGCGAGCGTCGAAGGCTTGAAAATATTGAGCCACTGGGTCCCGCTGGCGTCCACATCAAGGAGCCTTATGATCTGTCCGGTGATGGTACTTCCCACGTTGGCACCGAAAATTACCCCGATGGACTGGCTCAGGCTCATTATTCCTGCACCTACCAGGCCCGAAACTATGACTATGGTAGCAGTGGCGCTCTGTATGAGAGCCGTGAGACCTGCCCCTACCAGGAAACCCATGAAAGGACTTCCGGTGACCTTTTCAAGTGCTGTCTTGAACGATCCCGTAGACTCTTTTTTCAGACCGTCACCCATTATCCTCATTCCGTAAAGGAAGAGGGCGAGGCCGCCGAACATTGAAATGATATCAAACACAGTCACATCTTTCACTCAATCCTTCATCGATTATTTTTATATTATATATCAAAAACAGAGCTGTTATTCTTCAATTTCGTATTTTGCAGCATACTCTCTTAAATAGCTGTCGAAACTGGAGGTATGCTTTTTCTCGAGCTGGTTCAGATACTCATGTGCATAACGCTCCGTTGTCATGTTTTCTATTATGGCTATGCCAATGTTGGAACAGTGGTCAGATATCCTCTCGAGATCCGTAAGAAGATCGTTGAATATGAACCCGTGATCCAAGGTGCACCGACCGTTTCTGAGCCTCAGTATATGATGGGACTTGAGCTTGT
>CAYUGP010000208.1:0-2565 GCA_964444315.1 uncultured Oscillospiraceae bacterium
GAGGAGGAGGCCTGGGAAAGATCGCGATCAATTACGGTTACTACAGGTATAAATATGGCGTGATGCTTGTAGCTGTCATATTCATCGTTTTGCTGGTCCAGATCTTCCAAACCATAGGTACCAAGATCGCCATAAAAAGTGACAGGAGACTTAAAAACTGATGAAGTACGATTTCACTTCCATCGTCGACAGACAAGGCAAGGATGCAATGGCTGTCGATTTTTATGAAAGAATGCATCCGGGCTGCCCCAAAGAGGGATTTGATATCATCCCTATGTGGGTGGCCGATATGAATTTTGCCACCGCTCCTACAATAGTCGAAGCCATGAAAAAAAGGCTTGAACATCCGTTCTTCGGCTATTTCAGCACAAGGCAGGAACTCTTCGACAGCATCATAAGATGGCAAAAGGAGAGGAACGGAGCAGAGGTGACAAAGGATGATATAGCCTTTGACAACGGAGTGCTCGGCGGCGTAACATCCGCGCTCAATGTCTACTGCAGCAAAGGAGATAACGTTCTTCTTCATTCGCCTACATATATCGGCTTTTCAGGTCTTCTGAAAAACAACGGATTCAATCCGGTCCTTTCCGAACTTAAAAAGGACGAGCAGGGCGTATGGCGTATGGATTTTGAAGACATGGAAGAAAAGATTGTTAAAAACAAAGTCCATGCAGCTGTCTTCTGTTCTCCTCATAACCCTTCGGGAAGAGTATGGGAAAAATGGGAACTTGAAAAATTCTCAGAGCTTTGCGAAAAGTATGATGTGGAAGTCGTATCGGATGAGATCTGGTCCGATATCATAATGCCCGGATACAAGCATATTCCTGTTCAGTCCGGAAGCGCTTATCTTAAAGAGCACACAGTCGCCTGTTATTCCCCGACAAAGACCTTCAACCTTGCAGGCTTCCAGGAAGGTTACAGGATCATATACAACAAGACTTTAAGGGAAAGAGTTGCAAAGGAAGCTTCTCTTTCCCATTACAACGCTCTCAACATAATGTCCATGTATGCGAATATAGGGGCATACACCGATACAGGTATGGAGTGGGCAGATGAGCTGTGCAGTGTCCTCGGCACAAATACGACCCTGATGGCTGACTATCTCAACAGCATAGACGGAGTGGAAGTTGCAAAACCTCAGGGCACATATCTTCTTTTCGTAGACTGCAGCGGATACTGCGAAAGAACAGGAAAGCCCCTTGACGAGCTCCTTCAGAAATGCTGGGAGGTGGGAGTAGGTCTTCAGGACGGAAGACCGTTCCACGGAGCATGCCACATGAGGATCAATACGGCGGTTCCCACATCGAGGATAGAAGAAGCCATAGACAGGCTTAAAAAACACGTTTTCACAAAATAGAAATAACAAAGGGCTTGCAGATGCAGATGCAAGCCCTTTTCTTATTCTATTCTTCTTTTTCGCCAAGCGGTATTTTGTACCAGCCGGTGAACTCCTTATCTTCGCCGAATTCAAGGCAGAAGCCTTCTCCGTTGCCGGGGTGGAGTTCATACCAGTTCTTTCCCGTGTCCGTAACATACCTCATGAAGAGGGAAGTGATTGGCCCTCCGTGAGATACCAGCAGGAAGTCTTCGCCTTTCTTTAAAAGCTCATCGAAGCATCTGAAGACACGGTCCTGCATCATGTATCCGCTCTCTGCTCCTTCACCGGGAGGAATGTTTGCCTCGTTATCTCCCTCGCACCAGGCGATGTATTCCGGATCTTCCTTCATCTGCTCATAGGAGCGCATTTCAAAATCTCCGAAATTGATCTCCATCATTTCGGGCAGTACTTTGTGGGGGACTGCTCCGAAAAGTATCTCCAGAGTCTGCTCTGTTCTTAGCAGTCCCGAGGTGTAGACCTGTATACCTTCTATATCTGGGTATCCGCCTCTGGCTCTTTTTTCGCTGAGCTCTTCAGCGCCTGCCTCCGTCAGAGGGACATCAGTCTGTCCGCAGTACAGCCAGTTCTCGTTTGCAATTGTCTTTCCGTGTCTGACTAAATATACTTTCAATTCTATTAACCTTAGCTGTGATCTATAAATCACAGCAGAGTACCACGTCCATAGGAGCAACAGCACCGCATGGGCGTGGAGTCTTCATTTCAGCACCTGGGGCAGTCCGCAGAATATCCTGGTGACATGCTCCGCCTTCCTCGTAAGATCGCCGGAAGCTCTGCCGCAGAACTCTCTCCAGCCTCTGATCTCCGCATCTATGGGCACGACCCCGCAGAAGATGTCATCCAGTATAACTACCGAATCATCTTTAAATTCAGAAGCGGCTTCAATGCTGTTTCTGTAGCAGTAAAGAAGATATTTTTCGTAATGATAAAAACAGCGTTTCCCTTTTGCGAGGCCTTTGTCTTCCGTGCACTCGTAAATATCTTCTTTTCTCAGTTTGTACTTGTCTATGGCGTACTCAAGCTTTCCCTGGTACGCTCCGCCGATTATAAGATCCATTTTCTCTAAATAAATGCAAGTGCGATCAGACAGGCAAGCTCTCCTGCTGTGATCGCCGCTCCCGATACATCTCCGGAGAAGCCTCCGAGATTCTTTCTTAAATATATGATGA
>CAYUGP010000209.1:0-2519 GCA_964444315.1 uncultured Oscillospiraceae bacterium
CTGCGGCCTCCAGAGTCGGAGTCTGGCGCTCTATCCAGCTGAGCTACGGGCACATGCTAAATATGATTTTACCATAATATTCGAATCAATAGAAAAAAAGATACCGCATATCCATAGATATACGGTACCGTTTTATGATCTTTTAAATGATTATTCGTCGTCCTCATCGTCATCGTCATCATCTCTTCTTCTCTTTACGATGAGTATGATGGGGATAGCGATGGCTCCCAGAGCAGCTGCGCCGATGCCGACCCACGCCCATGCCGGAAGGCCTTTATCTCCCGGAGCGAGAGGCGGATCGATATCGATGATGTCTACAGGTTCAGGATTGTCTCCCTGGCCGCCTTGCTGGCCTCCGTCCTGTCCTCCCTGTTGTCCGCCGTCCTGGCCGCCCTGCTGACCGCCCTGGCCTTCTTGCTGGCCACCTTGGCCTCCTTGCTGCTGGCCGTCCTGCTGGCCTCCGCCGGGCTGTCCGGGCACAACGATGACTATGGTCTCAGGTACTGTCTCCGTATACTCGAATGTGAATACGTTCTCACTCACATCTTCTGATAGGGTCTTTGTCAGGTTGTATGCCTGCGGCTGATAATTCTCAAAATACCTGAACGCTACTACAGGTTTATCTCCTATGTTTCCGTAAAAGGTCTGCGGCTCTGCTAAAGGATCTCCGTTCGCATCTACATAGTGTACCGTATACTCAACCATGGTGCTCTTCATTCCGTATACGACTACGTAGTCGATATCCCTCTTTATGATCTGCTCCCCCGTCATATACTTGGAATTGTCTTCCCCTGCTTCCTTGATGCCTTTTGCAAAGTATCTCTCATCATTGACCTTTACGTTTTCAAGGTCGAATGTGAATGTGCCGTATCTGTTTTCAGGATCTATGGTGACGTTTTCCGTATAGACTGTTCCGTCTCCGACTTTAAGCTCTCCCGAACTTGCATTGCCTCCGTATACTCTTACCTGGTACGTAGTATCTGCAAATACCGGACTTGAAAGCCCTGCAAGTAGCAGGCAGAAAACTACCAAGGGCGCTATCTTTTTCGCTTTCTTCTTTCTCTTCCCGCTGCTCAAGGCTCCATCTAAGGACAGAAGAAGGATGACTATCCCGCTTGCTGTCATTATCTTGTAGATAGGCGAGATACTCTTTGTACTGTCTCCAGTGATGACCGTCTTCTCAGTCACTATCTCCGTAGCAAACTTCATCATGAGGTCTGCCATGGTGTTCTGATAGTTGTTGTTCTGGGTCTCTCCGTCTAGCTCTATGTACAGTGTTACACTCCCTTCTTTCCCTGTTTCCATTCTTTCAAGATACAGATACTCCTTGAGGGCACTGTCAACTTCATTGAGTCCTTCAGGGGCATCTGCTCCTGCGCTCTCTCCCATCTCTCCGCCGACTGTCCTGCTGTTGTACAGCTCCTGCTCTTCTCCGTCAGATCCTACATACTTCAGTATGTATACATATGCTCCTCCGCTTGCTTCAGAGCTGTCCTCAAGCGAATTGATTATCTCTGTCTTAAGATACCAGTCTACGGTTTTGCCGCATGCATTTCTCACTGCAATGCTGAGGGTGATATCATCTCCGGGCTGAAGTCCCGACAGTGCATCGGAAAATGTCTCAGTATCGAAGTTGTCTTCTACTGCATACTTATCGCTTCCTGCATCGTATACGACCTTTGTCTCCCAGTCGTCCGCTCCTGCAAGATGCTCTCCCTGTGCATATACCGTGCCTCCGAAGGAGAAGGCTACAGCCAGGATCAATATGATAATGCTTAGTGATCTTTTCATCTGTATCCCCTCCTTACTTCGCAACGCCCCAGGCGCTTGTCTTTGCTTCATTTTCGCTGTGCGTCTGTACTGCATCTGCATATACCTCAAGGCATATGCTCTTACCGTTGTATCTGAATGTCGTCGTGATCGTCGTCACTCCGTTTGCCGTAGTTGTCGTCTGATCTACAAGTACCGTGATAGCATCATCTACCTTTATGCTCTCCATGAACGGTGTTGAAAGATCGCCCGGCTTAAGTATCTCGCTGTAGTAGAGCACTGTTCTCTCTTCCGTTACAGAGTCTTCATCTATGGTCCACCCTTCGCCTGTCACAAAGCCCGGCACTATATATGCTGAATCTATTTCAGGGAACTTCTTACCTTCCTCATCGATCCAGTACTTGTATACCGTTACTCTCACATACTCGTCTGCCGTTCCGGTGTTCTTTACTCGCAAGTTTTCATCGTACTTCTTACCGATGTGCAGCTTTGTATCTTCTGCTCGTTCCAGAAGATCTGAAAGCAGTGCCCCATCCTTTGCTACCTGCTCACCGTTCTCTATCAATGCCACCTTCACGCTTGACAGCTTCACCTGGGATTTGTAGTCTTCTGACTCAAGTACGAGCTCTGCTCTTATCCCGCTTATGCTGCTCCCAAGCAGAAGCGCTACCGCTATTACCAGAAGTCCTATGGTAACCGCAGGTTTTCTAATGAACTTTCTCATCTTCTTCATCTTCAGTTACCTCCTT
>CAYUGP010000210.1:0-2495 GCA_964444315.1 uncultured Oscillospiraceae bacterium
TGAGCAGTGCTTCAAGCTCTCCTCTCGATGAAAGCAGCGAAAGGAGTATGACTTTGTCTCCTGTAGCTACCTGTGTTTTGCCGTTAGGGATGATGATGCTCTTGCCGCGTCTTACCGCAAGAATTATGACTCCGTCTGGTATATCCAGATCTGCCAGGGTCTTCTTGACAAGAGGCATGGAACTCTCAGCCTGGATTTCGGTAAATTCAGCCTGGCCGTTTATGAGTTTGCTGAATAGGACTATGCCGCTTCTTCTTATGGAAGCAAGCACGTCACTGGCTATTATCTCCTGGGGATTAATGATGGCTGAGGTGCCCAGCTGTTTTATGATGGGGATGAAGGTCTGTCTGGAAACCTTCGCGACCACTTCGTTTATACCGTAGCGGCGTACAAGAAGGGAAAGAAGAAGGTTCTCTTCATCAAAACCCGTGGCTGCTACGAAGGCATCCATGGAATCAAGTCCTTCATCTCTCAAGACGTCTATATCCGATGCGTCTCCGTTGAGCACGATGCTGTCGCCCAGTTCCGCTGCAAGTTCGTTGCATCTTTCCTGATCTATTTCGATGATCTTTACGGAGATATTCTTTTCTTCCAGCATCTTCGCAAGGAAGAGGCCTGTCTTTCCGCCGCCGGCTATCATGACCCTCTTGGGAAGTGCAGCTTTTTCCTTGGTGCGGAGTCTGTTATTCAGATCAAATATGTCTTTCTCAAGGCCTGCAACATAAAGAGTGTCTCCGGGTTCTATGACGCTGCTTCCGTTGGGAATGAGGATCTTGCCTTTTCTGGAAATGGCGCCGATGAGTATGTTCTCGAGTTCTTTTTTCGAGTCCATGAGTTTTTTACCCTCGAGGGAGGGGATCCTGTCCGCTTTGAACTCAAGTATGGCTATACCGTCCTGCACAAAGAGGCCGCCTTCGATGGCATCCTGCTGGGTGAGGTATTTGAATATCTCCCTTGCACAGGAATAGTCGGGGTTTAGCAGTCTGTCTATTCCGATGGTCTCCTTTATGAAGTCCAGCTGCTTTAAGTGTTCAGGGCTTCTGACCCTTGCCATGGCTCTGGGGCAGCCCAGCTTCTTCGCGAAGGCGCAGATGATCATATTCTTCTCATCTTCCTCAGTGGTTGCAATGATCAGGTCGTGGGAAGCTATATCTATTTCCTTGAGAGCGTCGATCTGAATGGCGTCTCCCTGTACGGTGAAGGCATCCAGGTTGCTTCCGACATTCTGGATCCTTTCCATGTCGTTATCTATTATCGTGACATCGTTGCCTCCGTTCAGGAGAGCAGTGGCAATTGAATATCCGAGTTTGCCTATTCCGACAACACAGACTTTCATTAACAGTTTCCTCCTTTGAGAATGTGGGTGATATTATACCACAAAAGTCATCTCTGTGCTATAATTGGTCGGTAGCTTTACAGTTTTTGAGTGAGGTAATAATGAGTAAACCCATAGTCGCCATAGTAGGTCGGCCCAACGTAGGGAAATCTACTTTTTTCAACGATATAGTGGGGACGAGATTGTCCATAGTCGAGGATACTCCCGGAGTCACGAGAGACAGGATAGTATCGGACGCCGAATGGTGCGGCCGTCATTTTTTGCTTGTCGATACGGGAGGAATAGAAGCTGACAACGCCGAGGTCATTCCTTCGCAGATGAGAGCCCAGGCAGAAATGGCCATGGATATGGCCGATGTGGTGCTTTTCCTGGTAGACGGAAGAGAAGGTCTCACACATGCCGATACTGACGTAGCAGACATACTCAGAAGGAAAAATAAAAAGGTCATACTTGTGGCCAACAAAATTGATAACAACAAAATCCCAGACAGTCTCTATGACTTTTACGAGCTGGGACTGGGAGAACCCATGCAGGTTTCTTCTATCAACAAACTCGGTCTTGGTGACGTACTCGACGCAGCTCTGGAGAAGATCCCTGCCGACGCCTTTGAAGAAGACGATGAAGAGGATATAAAGATCGCGATCATAGGAAAGCCCAACGTTGGCAAGAGCTCGATCGTAAACGCTTTCCTGGGCGAGGACAGAGTCATAGTAAGCAACATAGCCGGTACCACAAGAGATTCCATCGATACACCTTTCGAAAAGGATGGCCAGAAATACACACTCATAGATACGGCCGGCATCAGAAGACACAGCAAAGTGACCGATGATATAGAAAAGTACTCAGTCATTCGTGCCATGGCTGCCATAGAGCGCTGCGATGTTGCGCTCATGGTCATCGACGGTACCGAAGGTCTGACGGAACAGGATAAGAAGATAGCAGGCCTTGCTCATGAAGCCGGAAAAGGCATCATAGTAGTTGTCAACAAGTGGGATATAGTCGAAAAAGAGACCAATACCATGAGGGACATGGAAAAGCAGATAAAGGGGGAACTGGCTTTCATGTCCTATGCCCCCGTCATGTTCACATCGGCTCTTAAAGGCCAGCGCCTCGACGCAGTCATCGACAAGGCAAGAACGGTGGCAGAGAACAGAGCCAT
>CAYUGP010000211.1:0-2494 GCA_964444315.1 uncultured Oscillospiraceae bacterium
CTCAGGAACGGGCTCTTCCTTCTGGGCGGCTCTGCCGTCGCGGTCCTGGGCTTTATCTGGCTTTGCATCTCCGTTCAGAAAACTCTCGAGGCGGGCGAGAATGCCAGGGGCATGATGACCCGCTCTTACCTTGGCAGGATGACCATGTTCGCTCTCTGGGCAGGTTTTTCCATGCTGGCCAACAAAGGCAATTATACGGCCATGCTGACGGGGCTCCTTCCCCTCATCATGCCGAATCTCACTATAAAGATCATGAATCTTATAAGTTATCTCAAGAAGGAAAAGGATTAAGACAATGACGGTAGATATCCACGGCGCCAAGATCGTATACACCATACCGGTCCTTGGCGGTATCAACATCACAGTTACCATGATCCTGTCCTTTGCTCTGACCCTGGTGGTCGCATGCGTGATGGCATGGGCTACCCACGATCTCAGGGTAAAGAACATCACCAAGAGGCAGGCCGCTGTAGAGTGGCTCTACAACTTCGTAGACGGGCTGGTGACTCAGAACATGGGAGAAAAGTGGAGGAAGATCACGCCCTTCGTAGGCACCATTATGATAGCCTCCATAACCCAGAGCCTTTCGTCCCTGCTGGGCTTCTTCCCGCCTACGGGCGAAGTAATGTCCATACTGGCATGGGGCATCACGTTCTTCGTCATACTGACGAGGACCAAGATAAAGACCCAAGGCCTGGGACCCTACCTGAAGAGCTATCTGGATCCTGTCTTCATCATGGCTCCCTTCAACGTGCTGGGAGAAGTGTTCAGACCCATCTCCATGTCCTTCCGTCATTTCGGAAACGTACTTTCGGGCGTGGTCATCACGTCTCTCGTGTACGCGGCTCTGGGAGCTGCCAACTCGGCTCTCTTCGGGCTCATACCAGGTAAGGTGGGAGAACTCCTGGGGGTCATCCCCGTTCTGGAACTCGGAGTTCCGGCAGTGCTGTCGCTTTACTTCGACTGGTTCTCCGGAGCCATCCAGGCATACATATTCGCTACTCTGGTCATGATGTTCATAGGCCAGGCCAGCGAGGAATAAAGGTATTTACGGACAATTCTGTCCGCTTGAATATGAAACACACAATTATTTATTAGGAGGAAAAACAATGGAATTAGCAAGAGGACTCGCTTTAATGGGTTGTGCTATCGGAGCAGGAATCGCTGTATTCACCGGTACCATGGTTGGTATGGGCGAAGGTTTTGCAGCAGGTAAAGGACTCGAGGCACTCTCCCGTCAGCCGGAGATCAAGAGTGACATCACATCTACAATGATCCTTGGTATCGCTCTTTCTGAGACGACAGGTATTTACGGTTTCGTAACAGCTCTGCTTCTCATCTTCGTGGCACCCGGAATCTTCACAAATCTTATTTAATTCAGCACTTAGGCTAAAAGGAGACGATAATGTACCAGGAACTGGTTAATTTTGATTATTGGACAACGGTGGCGCAGCTGCTCAACTTTGGGCTTCAGCTGCTCCTGTTTAAGCGTTTCCTGTTCGAGCCGGTCAAAAAGATTTTGGAAAAACGTCAGCAGGAAGTCAACATCGTCTACACGGATGCAGAACAGGCAAATATAGCCGCTCAGGAGGCAAAGAGGAGCTATGAAAGCCATCTTGCCAACGCCCGTGTGGAAGCCGAGGAGATAACGAACAAGGCTATCGCTTCCGCCAAGCTTCAGAGCGATCAGATCCTTTCCGCAGCAAAAGAGGAAAGTGAAAAACTCAGAGCAAAGACTACTGCAGACATCGAACTCGAGCGCCAGCGCGCAATGAGTGAAGCCAAGGGAGAAATCTCCAAAATGGCCGTTGAGATCGCATCGAAACTGGTCGAGAAGGAGATCGATGAAAAGACCCACAGTGCCCTTATAGACAGCTTCATAGCAGAGATTGGTGAGAACTGATGACTAAATACGCAAAGACTTATGCAGGCGCGCTATACGACCTGGCATCGGAAGAACATCTGGAGGACGAGATCCTTAAGGATCTGGGCCTTGTATGTTCATGTCTTCGCGAAATGCCGGAGTACCGTAAACTGCTTATGACACCGGCTGTCTCCAAGGATGAGAGAAAATCTCTTATCGCTGAAGCCTGGCAGGGCAATGTGAACAAGTACACTCTCAATTTCCTTTACATGCTTTGTGACGGTGAATCCGTTTCCGAGCTTTTGAACTGCGAGGAAGAATTCAGAAACCGTTACAATGCTGACAAGGGCATAGTGGAGGTGCTTGTGACAAGCGCCGTAGCTCTTTCCGAGCAGCAGAGGAAGAATCTTAAGGCTGCTGTCGAGAAAAAGATCGGCAAAACGGCTCTGCTCAAGGAGAAAGTGGATCCTTCTCTCATAGGAGGCCTGAAGATCCAGGTTGCCGGCAGGGAGTATGACAACACTATCGCATACCACTTAGGCAGCATTGCGCAGCTACTGAAAAACTGAACTTTTATTACTTAACAGAAAAGGTGAATCAATGGAATTAAGACCCGAAGAAATTTCAAAG